>CAKPAX010000014.1 GCA_934133175.1 uncultured Clostridia bacterium
TCTACAACCATTGTGTGGGATTGGTGTTACGTCTTTTATAGCACTTATTTCTAAACCAGCAGTTTGAAGTGCTCTTATTGCTGCTTCACGTCCTGAACCAGGTCCTTTAACAAATACTTCTACAGATTTTAAACCATGTTCCATTGCAGCTTTAGCAGCTGTTTCAGCAACTTGACCAGCAGCAAATGGTGTGCTTTTTCTTGAACCTTTAAATCCTAATTCACCAGCACTTCCCCATGATATACTGTTTCCTTGTGTATCTGTAATTGTAACTATTGTATTATTAAAACTAGAATGAATATGAGCTTCACCTTTTTCAATGTTTTTTCTATTTCTTCTAGCTACTGTTTTTCTTGTTACATTTTTATCAGCCATTTTTTAAATTTCCCTCCTCGTTATTTTGTTGTTTCAAAATTCTATGCATTTTTATTTTTTACTTTTACTTACTAATTTTCTTGGACCTTTTCTTGTACGAGCATTAGTTTTTGTTCTTTGTCCTCTAACTGGTAAACCTTTTCTATGTCTTAGTCCTCTATAACATCCTATTTCTGTAAGTCTTTTAATATTTAATGCGATTTCTCTTCTTAAATCACCTTCAACTTTGTATGATTCGTCAATAACTTTTCTTATGCTATTAACTTCGTCATCTGTTAAGTCTTTAACTCTAGTATCTGGATTAATTCCAGCTTTTTCTAAGATATTTCTAGAACTTGATACACCTATACCATATATATATGTAAGTCCTATTTCTACTCTCTTTTCTTTAGGTAAGTCTACTCCTGCTATACGAGCCATATTTTTTTGCACCTCCAAAATAATTTAATTTACTAATTTAATAATTGTAATTGCTTGTCTTTATTTATAACCTAAAGGTGAAATGCACTAATTAAAATTAGTCTTTAGATTTTTTTTAGACATATATATAAACACAAATTCGATAAAAAAACATTATATGTTTACAGCCGCTACCTAATTTGTGTTATTAACAAAACTATCCTTGTCTTTGTTTGTGTTTAGGGTTTTCACAAATAACTCTAATTACACCTTTTCTTTTTATTATTTTACATTTGTCACATATTTTCTTTACTGATGGTCTTACTTTCATTTTTTGCACCTCCTATTACTACAGAAAATAACTTTTTTATAAAATACTCTAATTATTTTATAAATTGCAATTAACTGTTTCTATATTTATATAGTTTGGGTTAATTTCTAATATATATAATACAAAATAATTATTATTATTTTGTATTTTTACTATTTTATTTTGCTCTCCAAGTAATACGTCCTCTTGTTAAATCATATGGTGAAAGTTCTACTTTTACTTTATCACCTGGTAATATTTTTATATAATTCATCCTTAGTTTTCCTGAAATATGAGCTAATATTTGATGCCCATTTTCAAGTTCAACTTTAAAGTTAGTATTAGGTAGTGTTTCAACTACTGTTCCTTCTACTTCTATGATATCTTCTTTTGCCAAGATCTCGCCTCCTTATAGAACTTTTACATATTTTTTCCATTTATAGCATTATGACTTATACAGTATACACCATTTTTAAAGCATTGTCAATATTTTTGGTTCGTTTTCTGTAATTAAAATTGTATTTTCATAGTGTGCTGCCCAAGTTCCATCTTCTGTTATTATTGTCCATCCATCATCAAGTTCTAATATATTAGGTTTTCCTATTATTACCATAGGTTCTATTGCTAGAGTCATACCTGGTTCAAGTCTTATTCCTCTACCAGCTTTTCCGTAATTTGGTATTCCTGGATCTTCATGCATTTCTCTTCCGATTCCATGACCTTGAAATTCTCTAACAACAGAATATCCTTGTGATTTTACATATTCTCCGATTGCATGAGAAATATCTCCAATTCTATTTCCTTTTTTAGCATACTTTATTCCTTCAAAAAAAGCTTGTTTTGTTACTTTTACTAGTCTTTCCGCTTCTTTAGATACTTTTCCTACCATAAAAGTTCTAGCTGCATCACCATTAAAACCATTTTTTAATGCAACTGTGTCAACACTAACAATGTCTCCTTCTTTTATTATTTTGTTCTTTGATGGTATTCCATGTATAACTTCATCATTTACAGAAACACATGTAGCTGCTGGATATGGTGGTACTCCTTTTATTCCAACATCATATCCCTTTTCTGCTGGTAATGCACCTAAGCTTCTCATTGTATCTTCTGCAATTTTATCAATTTCCCAAGTACTCATACCTGGTTTAATACATTCTTCTAACTTTTTATATGTTAATGCTACAACTCTACAAGCTTCTTCCATATATTCAATTTCTTTTTTTGATTTTATAGTTACCATTTTTACTCTCCTTTTATCTCTTTAACTATATCTTCTGCTATCTCTGTTCCTAGTTTTGTATTTTTACTTACTGTTTCAGTACTTAATACTCCTTCTTTTTCATAAAATTCTATTAAAGGAGATGTTGATTCTAAATATGTTTGTATTCTTTTCTTAATTGTTTCAGCATTGTCATCTTCTCTTTTTACTAATTCACTTCCACATTTATCACAAATATTTTCTTGTTTTGGTGGATTCAAAACAAGATTATACACTGCTTTACAATCTTGATTTGAACATACTCTTCTATTTACTACTCTTTCTATAATTTCTTCTTCTGGTGTAACTAAATTTATAACCATATCTATTTTTTTGTTTTCTTTTTCAAGTATTTTCTTTAATTCTTCTGCTTGAAATACAGTTCTTGGAAAACCATCTAGAATAATTCCTTCTTTTACATCATCTTGTTTTAGCCTATCTTCTACTATTCCTATTGTTATATCATCTGGAACTAATTTTCCTTCACTAATATATTTGCTTGCAACTTTCCCAAGTTCTGTTTCTTCTTTTATATTTTTTCTAAAAATATCTCCTGTAGATACTTGAGGAATCCCTAATTTTTCTGATAATATTCCTGCTACTGTTCCTTTTCCAGTCCCTGGTGCTCCTAACATAATTATATTCATAAATCAACACTCCTTATTTATTTTATCTTTTGGTTTAATAACCTTTTTAATAATTACTTTAAAAAAACTAATTATTAAAAAAGATATTAAAACTCGAAAATGTGGCAGAGGCAAAATACCTCTGACACAATTTCTTTTATATATTATTCTAAGAATCCTTTATAATGTCTCATTACTAATTGAGATTCTAATTGTTGTACTGTTTCTAATGCAACTCCAACAACGATTAATATAGATGTACCACCAAATGCAACATTTAATGATGTAAATCTTAATAGCATTGGTAATATTGCAATTACTGCTAAGAAGAAACCACCAAAAAGTGTTAATTTTGATATTATTGATGATAAATATTCTGTTGTTGGTTTTCCAGATCTAATACCCGGAATAAATCCACCATTTTTCTTAATATTATTAGATACTTCTGCTGGATTAAATGTAGCATATGTATAAAAATATGTAAATCCCATAATTAATAATAAATATACTATTGCATTAGCTATTGAATAACCAATACCAACTTGTGATGAAGATGTAGCTAATGAGAATTTATATAATCCTGCTAAAAATCCTGTTTTTGTAGCTATATCTTTTACAAATATTTGTATTATTATTGCTGGAAATGTCATAAATGATGATGCAAATATTATAGGCATAACTCCAGCCATAGCAAGTTTTAATGGTATATGTGTACTTTGAGCTCCAACCATTTTTCTACCTACTACTTTTTTAGAATATTGTACAGGTACTTTTCTTTCAGCTTGTTGTACAAATACAACACCTGTTACTAATATAAGAGCACCTATTACTAATCCTAATGCTAATAATAATCCTGTAGTACTAAATCCACTATCTGTAACTATTAAATTTCCAATAGTAGGAATTACAGATGGCAATCCAGAAATAATACCTATAAAGATTATTATAGAAATTCCATTTCCTATTCCTTTACTTGTAATTTGTTCACCAAGCCACATAAGAATTGATGTTCCTGCAACTAGTGACACTACAACTAATGAGCCTGTTAAGAATCCTGGATTAACAAATATTCCTGAAGCACTGTAAGATAAATATATTCCTATAGATTCTACTAATGCTAATACTATTGTTAATAACTTAGTATATCTATTAATCTTTTTTCTACCTTCTTCTCCACCTTCTTTAGTTAATTTTTCTAATGAAGGTATTACCATTCCTAATAATTGAATAACTATAGAAGCAGTAATATATGGAGTAATTGACATAGCAAATAATGAAAATCTTGAGAAAGCTCCTCCTGAAATTAAATCTATTAATCCACTAATTCCATTACTTGATGACATTGCTTCACTTAATTTGATTAAATCAACTCCTGGTACAGTTATAAAACATCCAAATCTAAATATTACAATTAGTAATAAAGTATATAAAAGTTTTTTTCTAACTTCAGGTGTTGCTATAGCATTTTTTATTGTTTTAAACAACTAAATCACCTCAGCCTTTCCGCCTAAAGCTTCGATTTTTTCTTTAGCTGATGCTGTAAATCTTTTAGCTTTTACATTTACTTTTTTGTCTAATTTTCCTGTTCCTAAGATTACTATTCCATCATTTATTTTTCCAATTATTCCTTCTGCTAATAATGTTTCTGCTGTAACATCAGTATTTTCACATTTATTTAACATTGTTAATGTTACTTCTACATAGTCTTTAGCATGAATATTTGTAAATCCTCTTTTTGGTAATCTTCTATATAATGGTGTTTGACCACCTTCGAATCCTCTTCTTACTCCTCCACCTGATCTAGCTTTTTGTCCTTTATGTCCTTTTCCAGATGTTTTTCCTAATCCTGATCCAATTCCTCTTCCTCTTCTAGTTCTTGTTGCTTTTTTTACAGATGGTTTTAATTCGTCCATTTTCATTTATGCGTTGCACCTCCTTAATTTAATGTTGGCTGTTGGAAGCTTGAGATTAGCAATCTACTATTCTCACTTTCAACTCCATTTTATATATCTTTGGTATAGAGTATTTAAAGTTATAAATTACCAACTTCAAACCTCCAACCGCGATTAAATAATATCTTCTACTTTTTTTCCTCTTTTTTTAGCTACTTGTTCAATTGTTTGCATTGATTTTAATCCTTCAATTGTAGCATAAACAACGTTTCTTGGATTGTTTGTTCCAATAACTTTTGTTCTTATATCTTTATAACCAGCAAGTTCTAGTACTGGTCTAACACTTCCTCCTGCTATAACTCCAGTACCAACTGCAGCAGGTTTTAACATAACTTTTGCACTACCAAATTTTCCTATAAATTCGTGTGGTACACTTGTTCCTACTACTGGAACTTCTACTAAATTCTTTTTAGCTTCTTGTATAGCTTTTTTTATTGCATCTGGAACTTCAGCTGCTTTACCATTTCCAACACCAACGTGTCCGTTTTCGTCACCAACAACTACTACAGCACTAAATCTAAAAGTTCTACCACCTTTAACAACTTTAGCAACTCTGTTAATAGCAACTACTTTTTCTTTTAATTCTATTGCGTTATTTTCTTCCATCGGTCTTTGTTTTCCCTCCTTTTTTACTACTTTATGTATAATTTTAAAAATTTTATAATCTGCTAACTTTTTTTAGTAAAAGATTTACTAGAATTTTAATCCACCTTCTCTAGCAGCTTCTGCTAATTCTTTTACTACACCATGATAAATATATCCACCACGGTCAAAAACTACTGTTTCAATATTTTTTTCTAATGCTTTTTTAGCAATTAATGCACCAAGTTCTTTTGCAGCTTCTTTATTAGCATGTTTTGTTTTTATTGATTTATCTAATGTTGAAGCACTAACTAAAGTATTTCCAGCTACATCATCAATAACTTGTACATATAAATTACTATTACTTCTATATACACATAATCTTGGTCTTTCAGCTGTACCAGATACTTTTGTTCTTACTCTAATATGTCTTCTTGTTCTTTCAGCTTTTCTATCTATTTTCTTGATCATTTTATTTCTCCTTTCATAAAATTTAATATTTATGATATATATTTTGATGAAAATAATTAGATTTATTTCATCTAGGCTTATTTACCTGTTTTTCCTTCTTTACGTCTAATAACTTCATCAGCATATTTAATTCCTTTTCCTCTATATACTTCTGGTGGTCTCTTTGATCTAACAACTGCTGCTGTTTGACCAACTAATTCTTTATCAATACCTCTTACTATTATTGTATTAGCATTTGGAACATCAAAAGTAATTCCTTCAGGTGCTTCAAATATTACTGGATGAGAATATCCTAATGTAAGATTTAAGTCATTTCCTTGTTTTTGAACTCTATATCCAACACCATTTATTTGAAGTTCTTTACTGAATTCTTGTGTTACACCTATTATCATATTATTAATTAAAGTTCTTGTTAAACCATGTAAACTTCTTGTTTTAGGTTCATTGTCTTTTCTTGTAACTTTAATAGTATTTTCATTAATTTCTAAAGAAATATCTTTATGTACATCTCTAGTTAATGTACCTTTTGGTCCTTTTACAGTAATGTTATGTCCGTCTACTTTTACTTCAACACCACTTGGTACTGTAATAGGGCTGTTTCCTATTCTTGACATTTTTTGTTTTCCTCCTTCACTTTATAATGAATACAATTTGCTATGATTACCAAATATAAGCTAATACTTCTCCACCTATACCTGCTTCTCTTGCTTCTTTATCTGTTTTTAGACCTTGAGATGTAGAAATTATTGCAATTCCTAAACCATTTAATACTTTAGGTAATTCTTCTTTTCCAGCATATACTCTAAGTCCTGGTTTACTAATTCTTTTTAAACCATCTATTACTCTTTTTCCTTTTTCATCGTATTTAAGAGTAATTCTTATAATTCCTTGATTTTCATTTTTTATTTCTTCAAAAGATTTTATATATCCTTCTTTAAATAAAATTTCTGCGATTGCTAACTTCATATTTGATGCAGGTACATCTACTGTTTTATGTTTTGAACTATTTGCATTTCTTATTCTTGTTAACATATCTGCTATTGGATCTGTTATATTCAACTTATTTTCCTCCTTTTTCATTCATATTTCAAATTGATTAAAATACCTTCATGTACTTCTAATCGATTTTACCAGCTAGCTTTCTTAACACCTGGAATTTCACCTTTATGTGCTAATTCTCTAAAGCATACACGGCAAATTCCATATTTTCTAATATAAGCATGTGGTCTACCACATAATTTACATCTGTTATATTCTCTAGTTTTATATTTTTGTGGTCTTGCTTGTTTTACTTTCATTGACTTTTTAGCCATAATTTTTCTCCTTTCATAACTTCTATTCAATGAATACAAATGTTAAACATTTGCAAGTTATATAATTCAATTACTTAAAATTACAACTTATTTTTTAAAAGGCATTCCTAATTCAGTTAATAATTCTTTAGCTTCTTCGTCTGTATTTGCTGTTGTTACAAATATAATATCCATACCTCTTAATTTATCTATTTTATCATATTCAATTTCTGGGAATATTAATTGTTCTTTTATACCCATTGAATAATTTCCTCTACCATCAAAAGAATTTGCTGAAACTCCTCTAAAATCTCTAACTCTAGGAAGAGCTACGTTAAATAGTTTATATGCAAAATCATACATTTTATCAGCTCTTAAAGTTACTTTGCATCCTATATTAACACCTTCTCTTAATTTAAATGCTGCAATTGATTTTTTAGCTTTTGTTATTACTGGTCTTTGACCTGTAATTAATGCTAAGTCATTCATTGCATTTTCTAATGCTTTAGGATTTTCCTTAGTATCTCCTAAACCTATATTAATAACTATTTTTTCAAGTTTTGGAACTTGCATAATTGATTTATATTCAAATTTTTTCATTAATGCTGGGATTATTTCTTTTTCATATTGTTCTCTAAGTTTTTCCATTGTCTAGTAATCCTCCTTTCTACTCTATTATTTTATTTTTGTTCCGCATTTTTTACAAACACGAACTTTTTCATCTTTTTCTATACTATATCCTATTTTAGTAGCTTTTCCACATTTTGGGCAAACTACATTTACTTTACTACTGTTTATTGCGCACTCAACTGGAATAATTCCGCCTTCTTCACCTTGTTTTCTAGGTTTAACATGTTTTTTTCTAATGTTTACACCTTTTACAACAACTTTTGAAGTTTTTGGTATTACTTCTAATACTTCTCCTGTTTTACCTTTATCATTTCCTGATAAAACTTGAACTGTATCTCCTTTTCTTATTTTCATTGAGTTTGACCTCCTTTTCTTCATTTTATAAGGCATATAAAATTTAATTTTATTGCTAATACTTGTTCATTAGCTCTTAATATTAAAGAACTTCTGGAGCTAATGATAATATTTTCATATATTCTTTATCTCTTAATTCTCTTGCAACTGGTCCAAAAATACGTGTTCCTTTTGGATTTCCGTCTTCTTTTATAATTACAGCTGCATTTTCATCAAATTTTATATATGAACCATCTGCTCTTCTTAATCCTCTTTTTGTTCTTACTATAACAGCTTTTACAACTTCTCCTTTTTTAACAACGCCACCTGGTGTTGCTGTTTTAACAGAAGCTACTATAACATCACCTATATTTGCTGTTTTTCTGAAAGAACCACCTAAACATCTGATACACATAATTTCTTTAGCACCAGTATTATCTGCTACTTTTAATATTGTTTGTTGTTGTACCATGCTCATTTTCCTCCTTAATCGGTTTATTTATGTTTATTTAATAACTGCTTTTTCAACAATTTCAACTACTCTCCATCTTTTATCTTTAGAAAGTGGTCTTGTTTCCATTACTTTTACTTTATCACCTATTTGGCAACTATTTTCTTCATCATGTGCTTTTAATTTATATGTTCTTTTAACAGTTTTTCCATACACTTTATGGCTAACACTTGTTTCAACAGCAACTACTACTGTTTTATCCATTTTATTAGACACTACAGTACCAACCATAACTTTACGAAGATTTCTTTCTTCCATTTAGATTTCTCCTTTCCTAATCTATAACTCTATTTCTTGCTTTCAGCTATTTTTCTTTCTGTTAATACAGTATTTATTTTAGCTATATCTTTTTTTACTTCTTTTATTTTCATAGGATTGTCTAATCCGTTTGTAGCTAAACTAAATTTTAATTTGAATAATTCTGTTTTTAGTTCACCTAATTCTTTT
Source organism: uncultured Clostridia bacterium (assembly GCA_934133175.1). GTDB lineage: Bacteria > Bacillota > Clostridia > TANB77 > CAG-508 > CAG-269. Next base: position 9,190 of record CAKPAX010000014.1, read on the forward strand.
TCTAAGTCTGGTGAAGACATTTCTCTTATTTTATTTATCTTCATCATTATCACCCACCTCATTTAAAGTTTCTCTTGCAATTATTTTTGTTTTTACAGATAATTTATTTTTTGCAAGTCTTAGGGCTTCTTTTGCTACATCTTCAGGTACACCTGCTATTTCGAACATAACTCTACCTGGTTTTACAACTGCAACCCAAGCTTCTGGAGCACCTTTACCTTTACCCATACGAGTACCAATTGGTTTTGCTGTGATTGGTTTATCTGGGAAAATTTTTATCCAAACTTTTCCACCTCTTTTTATATAACGAGTCATAGCAATACGTGCTGCTTCTATTTGATTACCTGTAATCCATCCAGCTTCTAATGCTTGGATTCCATATTCTCCTTCTGAAACAGTATTTCCTCTTGTTGCTTTACCTCTGTTTCTACCTTTTTGCATTTTTCTAAATTTAGATCTTTTTGGCATTAATGGCATTATTTGTCTCCTCCTTCCACTTTCTTTGTTGGAAGAACTTCACCTTTATATATCCAAACTTTTACACCGATTTTTCCATATGTTGTATCTGCTTCTGCAAATCCATAATCTATATCAGCTCTTAAAGTTTGAAGTGGTATTGTACCTTCTTTATAGAATTCTGTTCTAGCCATGTCAGCTCCACCTAATCTTCCAGATACTGAAGTTTTTATACCTAAAGCACCTGCTTTCATAGATTTTTGCATACATTGTTTCATTGCTCTTCTAAATGAAATTCTTCTTTCTAGTTGGCCAGCTATGTTTTCAGCAACTAATTGTGCATCAACATCTGCATTTTTAACCTCAACTATATTTAAGTTAACATCTTTTCCTATCATTTTTGATAATTCAGCTTTTACACTTTCTACTCCTGCTCCACCTTTACCAATTATAATTCCTGGTTTAGCAGAAAGAACATTTACTTTTACAAATTTTGCTGTTCTTTCGATTTCTATTTTAGAAATACCTGCAGCATATAATTTCTTTTTTACATATTTACGGATTTTTTGGTCTTCTACTAAGTAATTTGCAAAATCTTTAGAATCTGCATACCATTTAGAATTCCAATCCTTTATTATTCCAACTCTTACACCAGTTGGATGTACTTTTTGTCCCATCTTTTTAGGATCCTCCTTTTCTTCTAATGTCAGGGTTATCTCTATTTAAATAATTCCCCTGCTAAATTTAATTTTTCTCCTTTAAGACAATTGTTATATGACTTGTTCTTTTTCTAATTCTTACAGCTGATCCTTTTGCAGCTGGTCTTATTCTTTTTAATGTTGGACCTTGATTTGCATAAATCTCAGCAACATATAAATTTTCATGTTTCATATCATGAATATTTTCAGCATTTGCTATAGCTGATTTTAATAATTTTTCTATTATTTCTGATGAAGCTTTTGGAGTAAATTTAACTATTGCTAATGCTTCATCTACGCCTTTTCCTCTTATTAAATCTGCAACAATTTTAACTTTTCTAGAAGATATTCTTGCGTATTTAAGAGTAGCTCTTGCTTCATTTATTGTTGTTTCTTCCACGGATTTTCCCTCCTTATTTTACTATTTATTTATTAACTTTAGTTGTTTTGTCTCCTGCATGACCTTTAAATGTTCTTGTAGGAGCAAATTCACCTAATTTATGACCAATCATTTCTTCTGTTATATAAATTGGAACATGTTTTCTTCCATCATGAACAGCTATAGTATGACCAACCATTTGTGGATATATTGTAGATGCTCTTGACCATGTCTTTAAAACATCTTTATTACCAGATTCATTCATAGCTTCAACTCTCTTTAATAATTCTGGAGCTACGAAAGGTATTTTTTTGCTTGATCTTGACATATTAAAATGTCCTCCTTTCAGAAAATTTATATCTTTTAATCATATAATAAATATCATTTTATTATATATTATTTTCTTCTCTTAACTATAAATTTGTTAGATAATTTTTTCTTATTTCTTGTCTTGTATCCTAGAGCTGGTTTACCCCAAGGTGTCATTGGTCCAGCGTGTCCTACAGGTGCTCTACCTTCACCACCACCATGAGGGTGATCTACTGGGTTCATTACAGAACCTCTAACTGTTGGTCTAATACCCATATGTCTTTTTCTTCCAGCTTTACCAATTTTCATATTTTCATAATCAGCATTTCCTATAGTTCCTATAGTAGCTCTACATCTAGCTAAGATTAATCTCATTTCTCCTGATGGTAATCTTACATGTGCATATTTACCTTCTTTAGCCATTAATTGTGCTTCTTGACCAGCACTTCTTACTAATTTTCCACCTTGACCTGGATTTAATTCTATATTGTGTATCATTGTACCTACTGGTATGTTTGATATAGGCATACAGTTTCCTGGTTTGATATCAGCTGTTTCTCCAGATACAACTTTATCTCCATCTGTTAATCCTTGTGGAGCTAATATATATGCTCTTTCTCCATCTGTATATTCTATTAATGCTATGTTAGCTGTTCTGTTTGGATCATATTCGATACCAATTACAGTAGCTTCCATATTATCCTTTTTACGTTTAAAATCTATAATTCTATATTTTTGTCTATTTCCTCCACCTTGATGACGTACTGTTATTCTACCATAAGAGTTTCTACCTGCATTTTTCTTTTTTGTTGCTAATAAAGATTTTTCAGGAGTTTTTTTAGTAACTTCTTCAAATGTAGAAACAGTCATATTTCTTCTTGATGGTGTATAGGCTTTGAAATGTTTCATTCCCATGATTTAATTCTCTCCTTTACTATGTTTACAATTTACTTAAAGTAATTGTATAAACTCGCGGTTATTTTTCCTGCCCCGCTATTAGCAGATATTCTTTATTGTCCTGGTATTTTCCAGATAATTTTTCTTTAGCTTAAGCTCCCATAAATTCATCAATTGAATCTTTATATTTTTTAGTAACTTTTGTTACTTTTCCACCTTTAGCTAAATATGATTTTTCTGATGGATTTGTATCTATTGTAACAATAGCTTTTTTCCAGTCAGATGTTTTTCCTTGATGATATCCTACTCTTTTTTTCTTTCCGTTTACCATCATTGTATTAACTTTTAATACTTTAACTTCAAAAAGTTTTTCAACAGCTTTTGCTATTTCAACTTTTGTTGCTTTTTTGTTTACTTCGAAAGTATACTTTCCTTCTTGTAATCCGTCATTACTTTTTTCAGTAACTACTGGTCTTACTATTACTTCTTCTGGTAACATTATGCGTACACCTCCTCTAATTTTTTAACAGTATCTAAAGGTAAAACTAAATTATTGTATTTTAATAAATCAAATACATTAATATTGTTTATAGCAATAGCTTTTACACCTTCTATATTTCTTGCTGACATTAAAACATTTTCGTTTTTATCAGCTAATACTATTAATGTTTTTCCTTCTACTTTTAAATCTTTTAAAGCATTAACCATTGTTTTTGTTTTGATTTCTTTTAATTCTAATTTATCAACAACTGTTAATTCTTTTTCTAATACTTTAGAACTTAATATAGATCTAATAGCAAGTCTTCTTTCTTTTTTATTAACTCTATATTTATATGAACGTGGTTTTGGACCTAAAGCTATACCACCTTTAATCCATTGTGGAGCACGAATACTTCCTTGTCTTGCTCTACCTGTTCCTTTTTGTCTCCATGGTTTTTTACCACCACCACTTACTTCGCTTCTTGTCTTAGTACTTTGTGTACCTTGTCTTTGATTAGCTAAGTAATTAAGTAATACTGTGTGTACTATTGTTTCATTTGGTTCAATTCCAAATACAACTTCACTTAATTCAACATCACTAACTTTTTTACCTTTTATATCATATACGTCTACTTTTGGCATTTTCGTATTCCTCCTTCCTTCTATTTAGTAGCCTTTACAGCTGATTTTATTTTTAAGATAGCTCCTTTTGGTCCTGGAACACTACCTTTTATTAATAATACGTTTTTATCCATATCTACTCTAACAACATCTAAATTTTGTATTGTTACAGTAACTCTACCCATATGTCCTGGTAATTTTTTACCTTTGAATACTCTACCTGGTGTAGATGTTGGTCCCATAGATCCTGGTCTTCTATGATACATAGAACCATGTCCCATAGGTCCTCTGTGTTGTCCATGTCTTTTTATAACACCTTGGAATCCTTTTCCTTTAGATGTTCCTTGTACATCTATTTTTTCTCCAGCTTCAAAAACATCAGCTTTAACTTCATCTCCAACTTTAAAGTTTTCGATTGAGTCTACTCTAAATTCTCTTAAATGTTTTTTTGCTTCAACATTTGCTTTTGCAAAATGTCCTTTTTCTGGTTTTGTAAGATGTTTATCTTTAACATCTCCAAATCCTAATTGTACAGCATCATATCCATCTGTTTCTACAGTTTTTACTTGTGCAACTGTACATGGACCAGCTTCTATAACTGTTACTGGAATAACATTTCCTTTTTCATCAAATATTTGTGTCATTCCTATTTTCTTTCCTATTATTGCTTTTTTCATTTTTAAATTTTCCTCCTAACTATTGGCTGATTTTTATTTAATCAGCTTGGTTTAATGAATTGTTTCTTACATTTTTATTTCAATATCAACACCTGCTGGTAATTCTAGTTTTGTTAAACTATCAACAGTTTTTTGTGTTGGGTAAAGAATATCTATAACTCTTTTATGTGTTCTCATTTCAAATTGTTCTCTTGAATCTTTGTATTTGTGTGGAGAACGTAAGATTGTTACGATTTCTTTTTGTGTTGGTAGTGGAATAGGACCTGAAACTTTAGCTCCTGTCTTTTTAGCAGTATCTACTATTTTTTCAGCAGACTGATCTAAAATAACGTGATCATAAGCTTTTAATCTTATTCTAATTTTTTCGCTTCCTACAACTGTTTTTGCCATTGTAATTTTCCCTCCTCTTTAAAATATAATTACTTAGCTGGCAAGTCAAAACGCACCCTGGTGTTTTGTATAACTCCAATATAAAAACCCAAAACTCGCATGATAATCTTGGGATAAGTGCTTATTATATGTATAACAAATTTTATACATATTCTCTATGTATATATTTCATAAAGTTTACTAACTTACCGCCTGGTCTAAGCCAAGACATACTCCACTGAAGTTCCCTCCATTCCACTATTCCGTAAGAATGTAGCCACATTCAGTTTCAACGCTAAAACTCATGCTCTATTATTATACACCGCTTTTAAGCCTATGTCAACAGTATTTTGCATAATTTTACAAGATTACAAAATTATTACATTTTTTGTATACCTTAGGGTTAAAGCATTTTATCAATATTTTCTTTTTTAAAATTACCAATATATTACAAAATATGTTTTACATTTGTAATATTTTATGATATAATACAAAAAAATTTAAGTAAGGAGAACGGTTTTTATGAAATTAAATTCAGACAATACTAATTTAGCTGAAAATAAAGTTTTAATTTTATATATATTAGATAAACTTAATAAAGATATTACTAATGCTGGATTATTTAAAATAACATCTTCTATTAATAATATTAATTATTTTTATTTTCAACAAACACTAACTGATTTAGTAGATTCAAAACTAGTCGGAACTTACACAAAAGACGATGAAACTGTTTTTAAAATAACTTCTGAAGGAAAAAATAATTTTGCACTTACAAAAGATGTTTTACCTGGAATTATGAAACTAAAAGCAGACAATATATTTAAAAAAGAATTATATGAAATAGAAGAAGCTTCTTCTGTATCTGCAGAATATACACCAAAAAACGAAAAGGATTTCACAGTTAAATGCAAAATTGTGGAAAACAATGAGACTATTTTTGAAATAAAAACATTTGCTGGATCAGCAGATAGAGCAAAAAGAATTATAGATAATTGGAACAATAATGCAAGTTCTATTTATCCAAAAATTTTAAATCTATTATTAAATAATGAAAGCCAATCAAATTAATGATTGGTTTTTTATATTATAATAAAGTCGGAAAATTCAATTTATGTTAGCAAATTTCTGTGCAATATATTTATATTATAGGAAGTTCGGAGAACTTTACCATAATATAAAAAGTCCCGCTTGGGAGAAGTCAAATAAGGACAAAATGTTCTTATAGACTTCTTCCTTAATTTTTGTTATGTTAGATTGTCGATTATAGAATGTAAATTATTAAGTCTAATTTGTGGTTAAAATCAAATTTTGGAGGTTTTAATTATGATATATATAACTTATCACAAAGAAGGAGATTATTTTATTCCTAACTTATATTTAGCAAAAGATGAATATAAAAAAGATTACCAAATTGGAAAGTATGGACATTTAAGATTACAATATTTGAAAAATCACAAAAAAGCTGATTATACTATAATGCTTATAGATAATACTTTAAGAAAACATATTGTAGAAACTGATAAACAAGCTAAAGTTAGATTTGAAATACTCATGAAACAAATGCTAGATAAAAATCCTATTGATGAAAATTTAAAGGATACTGACCCATTAAAATGGACTGGACTTATGAATAATTATAAATATTCAGCTGAAGAAATCATTTTTAAGGAATTAATCTACATATAAAATTTATAAATTAAAAAAAAATATATACTTTTTTGAAAAATTAGTGTATAATTAAAGAAATTAAGGAATACTATGTATTGTAGATATTCTACTAGGTCTGAAATAGCTTGCTAGAATAGGACCTGACCCGAGCTGATGCTAAGCATCAGCAAAAGCCATTCAAACGAATGGCGTTTATTATGCTTATTTATCAAGTCTTCCTTCAATCACTTGTTGTAATTTCTGTTCATCTCTTTGTAGTCGATTTCGTGCAACATCTTTTCTAGTTGTAGGAACATTTATTGTTGCTTTACCTATTTGTTGTTCTGTATATACCGGTGTTTCTGTAGTAGTTCTAGTTTGTATTTGAGTTTTCCTTTGGTCTTGTCCTAATTCTCGTCCTGTTTTTACAGGATCAGAAATTTCCCTATATTTATATCTAAAATATTCTTCTTGTACTATTGGAGATTCTATAATACTTTCATCAAAAATTTTTTGTTCACTCATCATAAAAATTCTTGTAAAAAATTCTTTCATAATTGTATCTTTTTCTGCTTCATAATCAATGTGAGCTACTTTAGCCATTTCTTTTAAATGTTCCGTCGATAATTGGTCTTGCATACAATAGCTAGACCTTATAAGGCTTTTAGCTGTATCTGTTGTTAAAGATTCAAGATATAATTTCTCTCCAGGTCTAGCATTTGCTTTAGGAACAATTCTAGCTTTATCTAATGTAACAGCATCAGATACATATGTTGCAATAGTATCAATTCTTTTTCCATCATTTGCACTTAAACCATATTTACTGCATAATTCAACAACTTTCTCATCTCTCTCTTTTTTTCTCTCATCTAATGTAGAAGATGAATATTGCAAATTTTGTAGCTCAATGGCTGCTTGTATTATTCCTACATCGGTTTTTGAATATCGTTCTCCTAATTCTTTTCCTGCAATCTTTGCACTATATTCTTGGTGTTGTTCTTCTTCAATGTCTAGCATCCTTCCACTAGAATAATACTTTACAGTTTCTCCTAATAATTGTTTTGTTTTTTCATCTTGTCCTTCTAAATTTGCAATTGCATTAGAGAACATTGCTACCCTTACAATATGTTCTTCTGAATGTGACTTATTTTCATTATAATAACCTTTTTCATGTATTTCCTTAGCTATGTTTTGTATTTCAGAAATATCTATACTGTCATGAAATTCAGAAAAATATAGCTGTTCAGGCATAATTGTAGATTTTCCATAAATTGTTTCAAAGGTAGGGGAGCTTAACTCAGAATTTTCCTGTAATAATTCGAGACTTTCGTTTCTTGCATCTGTAGATATTTCTCGACTACCATATGTTCTTTGGATTTCATCTAAACTATAATCTATATCTAAATCGATTCCTGCCATTATTTGTTTTTCATACATTGTTGGCATCAATTCATTTTTCTCTCGTTCAGTTTTTATAAATTGTTTAATTTGCTCGATTGTTTGTAGTCCTTCTTGAACTTGACCTTTTTCTATTCTTTGTTTAGCAACTTCTATACATTCTGAAAGCATCTCATTTAAGTGTGCTTTATTAAATATGGCTTCTGGATTTTCTTTTCCTTTTTTCTCTCCTAATAGTTCATCTGCTAGACTAGAATCCATATGTGCATTTCTTACATTATTGAATTTTGTTATAATTTGACCTACTAACTCAGGTTGTAAACTTTCTCCACTTTTAAACTGTTCTAATAAGTCATCAATTTCTGTTCTTGTTTGACTAGCTAATTCTCTTCTATCTATTAACTCGATAGGTATAGCTTTTCCAAGCTTTTTACTTAATTCAATAGCTGCATTTATGCTATCTTCATCAATCTCTTCAAAACAAATTATACTTGTTGGTTGTATTTTTTTGTATTCTGTAACACCTTCTGAAACATCTTGTATTTCTATATCAACTTCAGAATATCTCCCCCTTGTTTGATCCGGTAAATTATCAGCTGTATAAAATCTTTGTTGTCTATAAGTTACTGTTGTATTTGTTCTCGAATCAGAGCATAAATCATATGGAGCAGCAGCAGTTACTGCCTCTGCATTAAAACCACTTATTGATATAATAATTCCTTTTTTATCTCCAAACATTGCTGTTCCTGGATTGCTTTCATCTATAAAACTATAGCATAAAGCATGATTTCCTGCCATTGCTGATGTGTTCCATCTATCGTACATATCTCCTTCTGCTTCAGCATCGCTTTTTCTATAAGCATTCATTACACTAATCATTCGGTCAAAAGGGCCATTCATTTTTCTGACTACATATTCTTGTCCATCTTCTGTATGTTCGAGAGATTCTGTGTTATTTTCTTTATCATGGTTGCTTAAAGTTCGTGTAATATCTCTACCATAAGACCTTCTTAATGTATTATCTAATATTGTGGATTGTCTATATCTTTCAAACGATTTTGTCTTATTCTCTTTTTCTACTGCCTCTTGATATGCTTGCCTAATCTTGCCTAAATCTTTTTCTTCAACTAAAGATTTTAATTTTATAATAATTTCTAAAGACTCTTTTTCTGCTTTTTCCTTGTAAGTTTCTAATTCTTTTCCTTCATATTTTGCTAATAATTGCTCTGGATTATTGCCATATTTTTTTACTAAATCTATTACGCTGTTATAATCCATTCCAACAATTCTCTCAAGATAAGCATTTTTAGCATCTACTAAAGTTACATCTTGAGCACCTATTATTCCATCCAATTCAGCGTTTTTATTTGCTACAAAATTTAATATTTCATCATAGCTTTTTATTTTATTTGCTTCTTGTGGATTTAACACTAGGTAAGAAATTATAGTCTTTTCCTCTTCAGTTAAAGGAATTGAATTATCTTGTATTCTATTAGATGCAAGTTTTAAAAATTCACCAGTTTTTCTTTCATATTGCTTTGTTTCAGAGTTGTAACTTAAAGTTACCTCTCTTCCTATAGTTTTGCCTAATTGTTCTATTAAAGGTTCTATAAATAAACTATCTTGTTTTAAGTTCTCTAAAGCAAAACCAAATGTAGTTAAAGCATCTTTATCTTTTGCTAGTTCTATTATAGAATATTGAATATCTGTGTATCTTGATATCTTTTCAATACTACTTTCACCAATACTACTGATAATTTCAGGAGTTAAAATATCTAAATTAAGAGTGGAAAATAAGCTTGAATTGTTTTTAGCAAATCTTTTCATCAATTCAATTTCTTTGTCTGTTAATGTTGTTCTTCCGATACTGTCTAATTTATTTTTATAACCAATCTGTAAAAGTTCTTCAAAACTCTCACTTTCTATGTCTGCATAATCTAAATATTTTGGGTGTTTTTTTATTGCTTCCATAATAACTTTATCTGTTCTGTATTCTTCAGGTATTTTATCTAAAATATCCCAACTTTCGAGTAAGGATTGACCTAGGCCAATTGTCTCTAAATAATTCTTTTCTTCTAACATACTAATTGTTGATAAAATTATATCTTCATATTGCTCGTTGTAATTGGTAAATTCATTTGGAATTGGAATATGTTCTATTCCAGTAGGTCCTATTTCTTGTAAATAGGTATTTATAATATTAATAGTTATTGCCTCTGGAGGTATTTTTACTTTACCCAAGCTTTTTTCAAAATCATCTACAAATAGATTTCCTTGCTGTTCTTTTATAAAGTCTATTACTTTTCCTTCGTACCATTCTCTGTATTCCTGTTTTTCACTTTCAGAAAACCCTTCAATCCATTTTTCATATTCCTCTCTTAGTGTATCATTAGAAATCGAATCAGTTTTTCTATCTATTGATGGAATATGCATAATTTGTGTAAAGTGAATTTCTGTCAATGCTCTTTCACACATTTCTTTGGTTAAATTTTGAATTGGAACAGATGCTAATCCAAATCTACTTTTATCTCCATTTGTTTCATTACATCTATCAAGTAAACAATTCCATACTCTTTCAGTCATTTTTTCTCTAGGTATTTGATAATAAAGCGCATTTATATTTTTCATTTCGGATATTTTTTGTGTTACTATATCATCAATCCAAGTTGCATACTCTTCTTGTGATAATCCTTCTTCAAATGTTTCGTTTGGAATTTCGCTAATAATATTTTCTGATTTTTGTAATAATGTTTCGTAAATTTGTCTACTACGACTTGCTTCAGGAATTTGCTCTAAAAACCTTTGAACATCATAACCTTCTGCCTGTAATAATCTTGCACCTTCAGTACATACTTCTATGGTTTTTTGAGAATCTCTTAAACTATAAAAAATACTCTGAATGTTATCAGGATTATTTCTAATTACATCTGTAACTAATTCATTACACCACTTGCTATATTCCTCATTCGTCATATTTTCATCTATTTTTTGCTCAGGTAAAGAGTATATAATATTACTTTCTCTTGATATAGCAAACTCCCACATATCTCTATCTTTCACTTGTTCAGGAATTATACTAAAGACATCAGAAAAAGCATAGTCTGATTTTTCTAATAGGCTTCTTGAAAAATCTGCATCAAATTGCTCAGGTGGAATTTCTGCTAATATTGAGGTTTCCATAATATTATCTAGTCTATCTACTAATGCTTTTACTGTATTTCCATTTATGATAGCAGATGGAGCTGTACCTATAAATTCTCTTATACTAAAATCAAAAATTTCTTTATCTGGGTTCTTTAAGAATTTTTCAATTAATTCTTGATTAATATACTCTGGTCTTGTGCTTAATAGAATATCAGAAAGTTGTTCAAGACTAAAAGCTTGTTCACATTTTTGATTTAGTAATTTTGTGTAAAATTCTTTATACTTTTGATTGTTTTCTCCTGACAATATTCCATCTATATCAGACATTTCAAAACTATAAGAATTACAGCCCAATATCTCATAAGCTTCATCGCCATAAATATCAATAACATCTCTTAATAATTGGTTAGCTTCATCTCTACCTAAAATCAGCTCTCTAAATGATTTATCTCCTTCAGAAATTGCAAGTATTGCTGTAAAAGCATCATAATCCATATTGTATTTATCAAAAATATCAGAACAATGTTTATAATATTCAGCATAAAAATCTCTAATATTTTCTGCAGAAACATCATCTGGTAAGTCTATTTCTTGTCCTAGACTTTTTAATCTTTGGTCGATTTCATCAAATATTGTTTGTTCATTATCAATAAAAAACTTAATTTGCTCTTTTGTCATTTTTTACTCCTATTCTACTATCTATCTCTTTTCTTCATCATCTTTTTCTTTTGCGTTTTTTCTGCCATCAGCATTAAAATCTTCAAGTCTTTCATTAAGTTCTTTAAGTATTTCATATTCTTTTTTTTCTTTATTTTCTTCCATATCATTATTATCCCTTTACATGAAATATTTTTTTGAAAAATTTTATTATTTTGTAGTAAAATTTCTCTTTTTTTACTTCGATAGGCAAGCTATTCATTTCTTGCTCCTGCTGTTCATTAATATTATCTTTTTCAATTTTCCTTTTGTTAAAAACATCAATATTATATTTTACTTTCTTTTCTTCTTCAATTTTTTGTCTATCATGTTTTTCTTTTGCTTCAATTCTTTCCTTTTGATAAGGTGTAGCCCAATAATCTCTAAAAATATTAGCTAAAATAGCTTTAGTTTCATCTAATAAGTCCTGTTCTTCAAAACTTTTATTTATATCAATTGTAAAATCATAATCATTATCCATATTTGTTTTGAAAGTTTTTATCATGGCCTTAGGTATTTTATTAACACTTTCTTTAGGTACAAAATTTAATATTTCTATTACTTCTTTATATGCTTTTGGATAGTTATCTTCCATCTTTAGTTCCTCCAAAAATTTATTATCTATATTCTTTTATTTTCTAGTAGGTTTATTATATGTCTAAAATCTTTTCCTCTAAAGAAGAATGTTTCAGCTTTTGTAAAAGGAATATTGTTTTTCCTTTTATAATCTAGTTTATCAATTACAGTTAGCATATCTGAAACTTGAAATAATCTTTTCTTAGTATGGTCAAAATCTATTCTTCTTTCTACATTTGGATTGCTAGCAAAAAGTGTATCTAATATAGTTGCCAATGTTTCTTGTCCATTATCATAATAAATAACAATCTTATCAAATGAATTTATATAATCCTGATTGTCATTTATAAATTTACATATTTCTCTTGCTAATGAAACATTTAATTGTGTTTTTTTATTTATATATTTTTTATCAACTATAATTGTTCTAATTTTGACTTTAACTCTACTTGAAAAATAGAATATTGCCCAAAATATACTTTTTCTTCGTTCAAAATCAAAATGAGAATAGTCGCCTCTTTTGGCAATAAGATAGGCTAAATGTATTATTCCATCATAATTAAGCATATCTAATTTCTCATTAAGATATTTTAATTCTGTTTTTATTGAATCAGAGCTTTCGTGTAATGTAAATGATACAGCATATAAATCTGAACTGCCATCTACAAAACCAAAATCTCCACTTTCATCTATGAATATATTTAAACGCTTTATTGTTATCACCTTTATCCTTTAATCATAATCTTGCTACTTATATTTATACCACAAAATGATATTTTTCTCAATAAAATATGGGGATTTTTGATACTTTCTTGACATTTACATAAAGCCATGATATATAATAGATGTATTTTATAATACACTGAAAAATTGAATATTGATATTCCTCTTTACTTAATTAGGAGGAGCCATTAGAGTTAAAAGTGCCCACTATGTATGTTTTGTTTAAGGGCAATGAATTTAATGAATAATAAGTGCTACAAAATATCATAATACTAATTATTCCAATATGAATGTTGATTTAAAACAAACTAAAGATAATGTTCATTACAAAACTTGCAACTCAACTTATAACGAAAGATTAAAAGAACTAGTTGATACAGGTAAAGTTTCATTAAGAGGATTAAAAGATAATGCTAAAGTATTTGATGAACTTATACTAGATATCAATTCAGATTATTTTGAAAAACACGGAGGATACAATTTTGCAAAGAAGTTTTTTGAAGAAGCTTATCACTTTGCGGAAAAAGAATATGGTAAAGAAAATATAATCTCTGCTGTTATGCATGCAGATGAACAAAATATTGCATTAACTAAAGAATATAGTAAACCTGTCTATCACTACCATTTACACGTTATAGCATTGCCAGTTGTAAAAAAGGAAATAAAATATTCTAAAAGAACTAAAGATAAATCACTTGTTGGAAAAGTTAAAGAAACAATTATGCAAGTTAGCCATAGTAAGAAATGGAAAAGTCAAAAAGCTCTTGATAATGAAGGTAATGAAATTCTTAATGATAAAGGAAAACCAGTTCTAATTAAAGCATATAGCTTACTTCAAGATAGATTTTATAAATATATGTCTGATAATAGTTATAAAGATTTTATTCGTGCAATTGCCTATGCTCCAACTAGAGTATTCGACTTCATTAAATCCCTATTTAAGGAAGAAGAACAAGAAAAACGAAAGCAACTGGAACTTGCTGAACAAGGAAAAATTGGAGCTATTATTGTAAAAGACCATTCAAGACTTGGTAGAAATAGACTTATTGTAGATCAATTATTAGAAGAGGATTTTTTTTGTTAGACTTAATGTTAGATATATTGCAATAATGGATAATATTGATACTGATAAAGGTTTAAATGATTTTCTTCCAATAAATCTACCAACACAAGTGGAACACTATTGGTATGCTAGAAGCATAACTCAAATATTGGATAGACAAGGGTATATTGGAGATACAGTAAATTTCAAATATACTACTCGTTCTTTTAAAGATAAAGTAAAGAAATATACTGAGATTAAGGAATTAACACCAGAAATTATAAATGAATTAATCGATAAAATATTAGTATATCAGCAAACAAAGCTGAATGGTAAAAAGTTTCAACAAATAGATATTTACTATACAGGAGTTGGAATAATTGGTATTCCACTTACTGAATATGAATTAGAAAATGCTTTTCAGCAAAGTATTAAAAATATAAAAACAGCATAGTCCTTAAACTATACTGTAAAACCCCAAGGAGCACTTTGCCAATAATTGTCCTTATTGGAAGTGCTCCTTCACGAGACTTTTTTATTTAATCTATTAAATGAATTTTATTTTCTTTTAAACTTTTCTGTACATCTATTACTCTTTGATTTGATGATCCTTTCCATTTTAATGTAGGGTCATGCAATTCATCAACATATTGTCCATCAATTAGAACATCTATATACTGAGAAACTTCTTTATTTTTTAAATAATTATCAAATGTAAATCCTGTCCATACCCATAAGCTTTTATTTGGAAATCTATCTTTAAAAGCTTTAGCAAGTTTTGTTGTTCCTTCAATATTAGAAGGATGCATTGGTTCTCCTCCTAATATTGACAATCCTACAATATTTTCATTGTCACATAATTCCAAAACTCTAGTTATTGTTTCATCCGTAAACTCTTTGCCCCCATTAAAATCATGTGTTTCTTTGTTAAAACAATTTTTGCAATTAAATGTACATCCTTGCATAAATATTGACACTCTAACACCTGGTCCATCTGAAATATCCATTTTTCTGATTTTATTGTATCTCATTTTATCACCTTATTATTCGTCATCTTTATTATCTATATGAAGAACTCTTTCTTTTATTTCTTGTGTTCTTCCTTTGTTCCAAAAATTACTTCCTATATATCCGCATGTTCTTCTTGCTACATTTAATGTATTATGATCTTTATTTCCACAATTTGGGCAATACCATTCTAAATTATCATCTATTAGAATTTCTCCATCATATCCACATTTTTGACAATAATCTGATTTTGTGTTTAATTCTGCATACATTATATTATCATATATAAATTTTATAATTTGTATAACAACATCTAAATTATTTTGTAAATTTGGAGTTTCTACATAAGATATTGCTCCTCCTGGACTTAATGTTTGGAATTCACTTTCTAATTTCAATTTAGAAAATGCATCAATTTCTTCAAATACAGGTACATGATAAGAATTAGTTATATAATCTCTGTCTGTAATTCCTTCTATTACTCCAAATCTATTTTTTAAGCATTTTGCAAATTTATATGTTGTTGATTCAATAGGAGTTCCATATACACTATAATCAATATTTTCTGTTTCTTTCCATTCATTACATTTATCATTTAATTTTTGCATTACTTCTATTGCAAATTCTTTTCCTTCTCCATTATCTGTGTGACTATGATCTGTCATATATTTTACACATTCATATAATCCTGCATATCCAAGTGATATTGTAGAATATCCATTATGTAACAATTCATGTATGCTTGCTCCTTTTGGCAATCTTGCTAATGCTCCATGTTGCCACAATATAGGAGCAACATCACTTGTTGCATTTGCTAGTCTTTCATGTCTTAATTGTAAAGCTCTATGACATAACTCTAATCTTTCATCATATATTTTCCAAAATAACTTTTTATCTTTTCCTGATGATAATGCAACATCAACTAAATTTATTGTCACAACACCTTGGTTAAATCTTCCATAATATTTTGGTTTATTTGTTTTTGGATCAACATATGGTGTTAAGAATGAACGACATCCCATACAAGGATAGCAATTTCCATTACCATTTTTATCAATTTTTAATTCTTTCATTTTCTTTTCTGATATATAATCAGGAACCATTCTTTTTGCAGTACATTTAGCTGCAAGTTGTGTAAGATACCAATATTTACTATCTTCATTTATATTATCTTCTTCTAATACATATAACAATTTAGGAAATGCTGGAGTTATATACACTCCCTTTTCATTTTTAAATCCTAATATTCTTTGTGTTAAAAACTCCTCAATTATCATTGCAAGTTCATCTTTGTATTCTTCTGTTTCACCCAAATACATACAAACAGATAAAAATGGGGCCTGTCCATTTGTATTTGTCATAGAGTTTACTTGATAATTAAATGTTTGTACACCATCCTCAACTTCTTTTTTAGTATCTTGCATAGCGTATTCTTTGCATAATTCGTCACTTAATTTTCTAGATTTATATTTTGCATAATATTTATCATAGCTATATTTTACAAATGGTGCTAAATGCGAAAGCGATATTGTTGCTCCTCCATAACTTGAAGATGTAACTGCTAAAATTATTTGAGTAGCAATTGTAGCTGCTGTAATAAATCTATGAGGTTTTTCTATCATTACTCCATTTATTATAGTACCATTTTGTAGCATATCTTCTAAATTAATTAATTCACAATTATGAAGTGCATTTTGAGCAAAATAATCTGCATCATGGAAATGTATTATTCCTTCATCATGTGCTTTTACTATATCTTCTGGTAATAAAAACCTTCTTGTTATATCTGTACTTGTTATTCCAGCCAAATAATCTCTTTGTGTTGTTACAACAGTAGCATTTTTATTTGAGTTTTCGTTATTCCAATATTCACTTTCGCCATCTATTAATTCTTTTATTGACTGGTCTGTTGTATTTGATTTTCTTACTAATTCTCTTGTATAACGATATGTTATATATTTTTTAGCTAATTGGTATTTTCCAAATGCCATTAGTTTTTCTTCTATTATATCTTGTATATCCTCAACTAATATTCTTTGTTTTCTTAGATCTTGAATATAAGCTATTATCTCTTTAATTTGTTCTTCTGTAGCTCTTTCTTTTCTAGAAACTTCATTGTTTGCTTTTTTTATTGCCACTTTTATTTTCTCTGGATCGTAATCTGTTATTGTTCCATCTCTTTTTACAATTTTCATTTTATTGCCCCCTCTTTTTATGTATTTATTATATATTATTTTTTATCTTTTACTGTTGCAAAAGCAACAGTTTTTAAAAAAATTTTTTTTATTTGTTTTAAATCGCTTGTTTCTAAGAAAAAAAGTTTTATTACATTTTTGTTACAAAAAAATAGTATGCATTTTATTTTTGCATACTATTTTTATTTAATCATTCCAAATTACTGGACGGAAAGTAACACTACTATCTGCATTTCCAGCACCGCCTGAATCCCAATTTCCAAAGATTGCTCTTCTTATTACTATAGTATTAGGAGTATACGAAGTAGCTCCAAACCAATTTTTTACTTCTGCTATTGCTTTTCCTTTTGTATTATCAATAGAAGTTATATCATCTATGGACTCAACATATTTTGAATCTTTATTATTTGTTAAATTTCCTATATATACATTTGATCTATTTTGATAAATAGAAGATGTTTGTGTAAAATAATTTCCAAAATTTATAACACCTGACGCATTTCCTGTTGTTGTATTATATGCACCTCCATCAATTAATGTTCTACTACCATAATCATTCCCATCAATTTTTCCATATGCACTTGCTGCTAAATAAGAAACTGTTGCCCAATCTGAATTTAAAGTTAAATGTGGATCTAATGTATTTTTACCAAGTGTAGTATCTGAATTTCTTAAATCATAACATTGTTGGTAAGATTCTGAAACAGTTATATTTGTCCATGCACTTGTTCCAGGTTTTATTTCCATAGCAGCATTAGATTTTATAGTTAATAATAAAATCGTTAAAATCATTATTATATTTATATATTTAATTTTTTCTTTCATAATTAATCCTCCTTAAATTATTTTGCATTACTTGGCTCATATTTACTCATCCACATTCCCTTTAATTTTTTACCATCAACATTAAAGCCTTCATGTACTGTATAGCCTTCTGGTAATCCATATGGATATTGAGTTTTGTCCAATGGTTCATCATTTTGATCTACATATATAATATCTGTTGACTTATAATTTGTTAAATTATTTATTTTATAAGCATATCTAGGTATCCATACCCACCATGCCTCTTTTCCATTTGCATTTGTCTTTATATTAGCCCATATTTTATGTTCATAGTCATACCACTTATTGTCACTATTTATTGTATTTAAATCTGCATCTGCCAATTTTATTTCATCTGTAAATGTATTTGAAGTGCTATCAAATAATTCTATATATGTATTTTCTTTATCAAATCCTGTCATTTCTGGTCCTTCTACTCCAACTGATGATGTTGTTTGTGTAGAATAGCTTGGCTCATATTTGCTCATCCACATTCCTTTTAATTTTTTATCACCAACATCAAACCCTGGATGTATAATATAACCTTCTGGTAATCCGTTTGGATATGAAATTTTATCTATTGGTTCATCATTCGTATTAACAAATATAACATCTGTAGTTTTATAATTTGTTAAATTATTTACTCTATATGCATATCTAGGCACCCATACCCACCATGCTTCTTTGCCATTTGCTGTTGTCTTAATATTAGCCCAAACTTTACTTGAATAATCATACCATTTTTCATCATTATTTATTGTACTTAAATCTGCATCTGCTAATTTTATTTCATTTGTAAATGTATTTGAAGTACTATCAAATAATTCTATATATGTATTTTCTTTATCAAATCCTGTCATATCTGGTTCTAATACTCCATCAGAAATAATTTGTGTTTTATAGTTTGGTTCATATTTACTCATCCATATTCCACTTAATTTTTTATTATCTACATTAAATGCAGAATGTACTACATAACCTTCTGGCAATCCATTTGGATATGCTGTTTTATTTATTGGTTCATCATTTGTATCTACATATATAATATCTGCTGACTTATAATTAGTTAAACTATTTATTTTATACGCATATCTAGGTATCCATACCCACCAAGCTTCTAATCCATTAGCATTTGTTTTAATATTTGCCCATACTTTTTGTTCATAATCATACCATTTTTTATCAGTATTTACTGTATTTAAATCTGCATCTGCTAATTTTATTTCATCTGTAAATGTGTTTGTTTCAACATCAAATAATTCTATATATGTATTATCTTTATCAAATCCATTCATATCTGGTGATAATACACCTTCAAAAGTAACTTGCATTCTATAACTTGGTTCATATTTACTTATCCATATTCCTTTAAGTTCATGACCATCTACCGTAAATCCTGGTTGAACTGTATAATCTGCTGGTAATACTCCATCTGGGCATTTTGTTTTATTTAATGGTTTATTATTTACATCAACATAAATTATATCTATAGCTGGATTTGCACTAGAACCATTTATTTTATATGCATACCTTGGTATCCATACCCACCAAGATTCTAAATTGTTTGCATTTGTTTTAGCATTTGCCCACACCTTATTACCATAATCATGTAATTTATATGTTTTACCTTCTTTTTCTACTTGATAATTTTCTTTATTATCTATATATTCTTTCGCATTTATTTCTACTTGTTCACTAAAATCATCTGAATAATAAATTAAACTTGTATTTTTCGCATTAAATCCTTTCATATTTGGAGCATAATATGTTTCATCTCCAACTGTAATCAAATTTGATTCACTATCTATTATTTGATTCTTTTCCTGTTCTACATCACCACTACTATTTCCACCTTTTTGCATCTGTGCAACTTCATAACAATGATATGCTTTACCTCCTATTGTTGTTTTTGGTATTTTAAATACAATATCAGATTTTTTGTCATATACATAAGTATTTTCTTTATTGTTTCCAATATTTTTTTCTAATATATATGCACCTTTTATTATTCCATCTGTAAGCAAAGCTTTATAATCATCTTCTTTGTAATCTGATGGCTCTTTATCTGATGGATATCCATTTCTGGCATATAACATCTGTTGCATAAATGTTTCTGGCACTTTAATATTATTTGTATTTAATTCTTCTTTAAATAACTCTTCTTTTGTTTCTCCTGTTGCTACCATTAATGCATGTTCATTTTGCTTTAGTCTTACATTTTCTTTAACCTTTTTCATTTCTGTAACATATGCAGATAATTGAGCTCTTGTTATTAATCCATTATCTCCAAATAAAGCATTAATTGCAACTCCTGCTAGAATTAAAAGAACTATAATAGTAATTACTAATGCGATTAGAGTAATACCATTTTGCAATTTTTTTTGCCTTCTTTGTATTCTCACTTTTCTTTTTCATCCCCTTTGGTATATTTTATATTTTCAATTTTACAATACCATTTTTTCTTTGTCTAGTATTTTATTAATTTATTTCGTAGAATAAATTTATTAAAAAAGAAATCAATCATTATACTGATTGATTTCTTACTCTGTATTTTTTACAGATTTATATGGTAGCGAAGGGGAGATTCGAACTCTCGACCTGCCGGGTATGAACCGGATGCTCTAGCCAACTGAGCTACTTCGCCATATTTTGAACAATATTTATTATAATAGTAGTTTTGACATTTGTCAAGCAAAACATACAAGAAATTAAATTTCTTGTATGTTTTTTATCTTTCTCTTTCATCTTCAACTATTTTTTCTATATTTTGAGATTTATTTTCTACTATTTTTACATTTTCTTTAACTTGTGCAATTTTTCTATTTCTTGGCTTTGATTGAATTGTTGAAACTTTTACTTCCATTTTTTCAACTTCTTTTAGTGCCTTTTTTAATTCAGCTTTTTCTTTATCTGTTAATAATTTTTCATCTTTTAAAGCTTCATCCATTTCTGGTATTTCTTGACTTTCTGATTCACTCCAAAAAGCTTTAAACAATTCACCAAAATGCAATCTTTCTCTTTCTTTTACCATATATAATCTTAAGGATTTTTTCCCTAAGTTTCACCTCTCTTTTTTATCTATATTATATATATTAACATAAAAATAAAAAAAAATCAATAGTTATGCCGTTAAAAGTTCATATAACAAGCCTGCACACCTTTTAGATGCTAATTTTAAAAATTCTTCAAATGTAATTTCGTTATTTCCATTAGGAGTATCAGAAATACTTCTAATAACAATAAATGGAATTTTATCTAAATAACATACTTGTGCTATTGCAGCACCTTCCATTTCTATAGCATCTGCATTAAATTTATAATTTATTTTTTCTTTCATTTTCACATCTGTACAAAATATATCTCCTGATGCAATTGTACCAACCTTAATATTATATTCTTTTTTCTCATTATTATTAATAATTTTTTCAAATTTTCGTATTAATTCGTTATCGCTATTTATATTTTCTCCTATATTACTTATATATCCTTTTTTATGCCCAAATGCAGTAATATCAAAATCATGTTGAACAAGTTTTTTTCCAATTACTATATCTCCTATTTTTAAATCATTATTTGCAGAACCTGCAGAACCAACATTTACTATATATTCAATATCGTAATTATCTATTAAAATTTGTGTACATCTTGACGCATTAACTTTTCCAACTCCAGCTTGAACTAAAACACATTCTCTATTTTTTATTCTTCCTTCTATAAATTGCAATTCGTATATATTTTTTTCTTTTATTTCTATCATTAGATTTTTTATTTCTTGCATTTCTTCCTGCATAGCTGCTATTATCCCTATTTTTTTCATACTTATCACCTTTTACTATTATATAAAAAAAAGAGTATTAGGTCAATCCCTAACACTCTGGTTAATAGTTCAAATTATTTTAATTCAACTACAGCTCCAACTTCTGCAAGTTTAGCTTTTAATTCTTCAGCTTCTTCTTTAGCTACACCTTCTTTTAATGTTTTAGGTGCTCCGTCAACTAAATCTTTAGCATCTTTTAATCCTAAACCTAATGCATTTTTAACAGCTGTAATAACTTTTATTTTTTGATCTCCAGCTGATACTAATACAACATCAAAAGCTGTTTTTTCTTCAGCTGCTGCTGCTCCAGCTCCTGCTGCAGGTGCAGCTGCTGCTACTGCAGATACTCCAAATTCTTCTTCTATAGCTTTTACTAAATCAGCTAATTCAACTACTGTCATTTTTTTGATTTCTTCAATCATTTCTTCTTTACTCATTTTAATCCTCCTATAAATTTATTAATTTTTTAAGCGTTAAGCTTTATACTAAATTTTAACGATATAAGTTCGTTACTCTAATTATTTTTTTATTTATTTTCTTAAGATATTATATAATCTTAAGCATTTTCTTTTTGTACTTTAACTTGATCTAATGCAACTGCAAGTTTTGAAATATTTCCAAGTAAAGCACCAGCAAGCATTGATAATAATGTTTCTCTTGATGGTAATTTTGCTAAAGTAATCAATTCTTCTGTTGTCATTACTTTACCGTCAATTACTCCACCTTTGATTTTATAATAATCATTATCTTTACTAAAATTGTAAATTGTTTTTAATGGTTCTAAATAATCTTCTGTTGTCATTATTACTGCTGATGGTCCAACTAATTGATCTTCTAAACCTTCAATTTTAGCTTCTTCTAATGCTCTTTTTGTTATATTATTTTTTATAACTTTATATTCAGCATTACATTTTCTTAAATCAGCTCTTAAAGATGTAACATCTCCAACATTTATTCCTCTGTAATCTGTTAAAAGTATTAATTTAGCTTCTTTCATTTTATCAGCTAATTTTGATACTTCTTCTTTCTTTTGGTTGATTATTGTTTCACTTGCCAATTTATTCACCTCCTGATTTTGTATATATATTATTTAATAATAAATAACACTCTTTATATGCCTCCAAGGCACATAAAGAGTGTTTAAATCTCTAATATATACCTCGGTAGGACTTATTTTTGCCTACTGTCTTTGGCTAATATTTTTATTTTTGATTAATGAAAAGTCCTGGTCCCATTGTTTTAGAAACAGATACGCTTCTAATATATTGCCCTTTAGCAGCTGCTGGTTTAGCTTTTATAATAGCGTTTATAACTGTATCATAGTTTTCTAATAATTTATCTGCACCAAATGATACTTTTCCAAATCCTAAGTGAATAATGTTTGTTTTATCTAATCTATATTCAACTTTTCCTGATTTTATTTCGTTTATAGCTTTTGTAACATCCATTGTTACTGTTCCTGATTTTGGGTTTGGCATTAAACCTTTTGGTCCTAATACTTTACCTAATCTACCAACAACACCCATCATATCTGGAGTTGCAACTATAACATCATAATCAAACCAATTTTCATTTTGAATTTTTGGTATTAATTCTTCTGCTCCAACAAAATCAGCTCCTGCTTTTTGAGCTTCATCTGCTTTTGGTCCTTTAGCAAAAACTAAAACTTTTTGTGTTTTACCTGTACCATTAGGAAGTACTACTGTACCTCTAACTTGTTGATCAGCATGTTTTGAATCAACACCTAATTTAACATGTAATTCAACTGTTTCATCAAATTTTGCTTTTGGCATTTTTTCTATTAAATCTAAAGCTTCTTTAATATCGTATTCTTTATCTTTTTCTACTAATTTTAAACTTTCATCATATTTTTTTGATAATTTTTTCATTCTTTTACCTCCCTTGGTTTTAACGAGATTTTATCTTTTATCTCTCCCAATATTATTTAAATTAATCTATAACCACTACACCCATTGATCTAGCAGTTCCTTCTACCATACTCATAGCAGTTTCTAATGAAGCAGCATTTAAGTCTGGCATTTTTTGTTCTGCAATTGCTTTAACTTGTTCTTTTGTTATTTTAGCAACTTTATCTTTATTTGGTTTTCCTGAACCTTTTTCAATTTTTATTGCTTTTTTAATTAATACAGCAACAGGTGGTACTTTTGTTATAAATTCAAAAGATTTATCTTTGTATACTGTAATAACAACTGGTATTATCATTCCAGGTTGATTTGCAGTTCTGTCATTGAATTCTTTAACAAATTGCATAATATTAACACCACTTGAACCTAAAGCTGGACCTACTGGTGGAGCTGGTGATGCTTTCCCTGCTTCTATTTGTAATTTAATTATATTTGATATTTCTTTTTCTGCCATTTTAAATTGGCACCTCCTTAAATATGTTTAACTAATTTACTTTTTGAACTTGTGAAAATTCTAGTTCTACTGGTGTTTCTCTACCAAACATTGAAACTAAAACTTTTACTTTATGTTTTTCTTTATTTATTTCTTGAACTGTACCTATAAAATTCTCAAATGGACCATTCATAACTTGTACAGAATCATTTACATCATAATCTACATTTATTGGTGTGTCTTCAAATCCCATATTTCTTATTTCTTCATCAGTAAGAGGAATAGGATCTGTACCAGAACCAACAAAACTTGTAACTCCTCTTGTATTTCTTACTATATACCAAGATTCTTCAGTTACAATCATTTTAATTAAAACATAACCTGGAAAAACTTTTTTTAGATTAGTTTTTCTTTTACCTTCTTTTATTTCTATTTGTTCTTCCATAGGAACAACAATATCAAAAAAGTAATCTTCTAACTCTCTATTTTTTACTGTTTTTTCTAGATCAGTTTTTACTTTATTTTCGTATCCAGAATAAGTATGAACAACATACCATCTTGGAACCATGTCATAATCTTTTTGAGACATTATCTTTAGCCTCCTTTATTTTATTGACCATAATTATTGATTGTTTTCATTTGATTCATTATTAGCATTTGATTCTTCTGTTGTTTCTGTAGCATTTTCATTACTTTCTGTATTTGTTTCTTCAGATGCTTCATTATTATTTTCTTCATCTGCAACATTGTTATCTGTAGCTGTATTATTTCCAAAATGTTCTTGAACTACAGTTTGTAATTTTGTTACTCCAGACTCATGCATGAAATTAAATGCTAAATCTAAAACAAAAACTATTAAAGCAGTTATAAGTACTATAACAACAACTACTGTTGTATTATTTACTAATTGTTTTGGTGTTGGCCAACTAACTTTTTTTAATTCTGCTTTAAAATCTTTAAAAAATTTTTTTTGTTTTTTATCTTGCTTTATTTCTTTTTTAGCCATTTTATATCCTCCTTAAAATAGCTTATATTATTTTGTTTCTTTGTGTGTTGTATGTTTTTTACAGAATTTACAATACTTAACTATTTCTAGTCTGTCAGTATTATTTCTTTTATTTTTTGAAGTCATATAATTTCTTCTTTTACATTCTGTACATTCCAATATAATATTTTCTCTTGGTCCTTTTGCTGCCATTTATATACACCTCCGAATTTATTAACCTTTTTTGAAACGATGTGATCGTATGTTCTAAGTTACATACGCTAGAATATTTTATCACCTTTTTATACTTATGTCAATGAATTTTTTATATTTTTGTAACTTTTTTGACATTATGTGAATTTAGAGTTATAATTAATATGTAACTATTTGTTTTTTATATAAGGAGGGCATATGAAATTAAATTTAAATGAATTTAATTTACCCGAAGAACAACATCGGGAAAGACAAAGGCTTCATATGGAAGCAGCAAAAACACTTAAAGAATCTATTGAAAATTTTGATTTTTCAAAATTAGATTCTATTGAAAGTTTGGTAGAACTACCAGATGAAATACCAATGGCATCAAACCCTAAATGGGCAAATCGCCAATTTGGTGCAGTTAGCACAGTTGAAAAATCAGCTTGTGTCGCATTTGTTTCCAAAGTCATCTTAGATTACTTTCATATTCACATATCAATGCTGGATCTTTTATCATTGATAGAAGACAAAGGCTATAGAATGTGGAAGTTATCTAAAACCAAAAAGACATTAAATTGTCCAAAAGCTGAGTATACTATCCTCAAAAAAATTCTTGCAGATGATGCTAGAATACAGGATTGTAACACTTTAGAAGATATTTTTGATGTCTTTGGAGAGCCTGTAGGTATTGGTGGTTCTAGTTTTCTTATAGATTCTATTTTAGAATCTATATCTTCAAAACCTATTAAGGTTTATGATGACACTAGAATTAAAACTATTGATGAATTAATTTCAAATTTATCAAAGGGATTTCCTGTACCTATTAGGGTTCAAAATTCCATTTATCACAATGACTCTTCACGAGCAGAAGGACATTATGTTACTCTTTTTGGAGTGGCAAATGGCACTGCTGTCGTTGTTGATAGTAGTTGGGAATCTGGTATAAGATTTATGCCAGCAAAGCAGTTATTTACTGCAATGATAAAAAATAAGAACTTGATTTGTGCTTGGAATTTAGCTTGTATAAATTAATGTTCTACCAATTTTATAATGACCTAGTCCTACAAAAGGAGCACTAATGTGCTCCTTTTTGTATATATTAAATTTATTTATTTTTTTGAACAGAAAATCCAAATTTTCCAAGCTTATCTCCCATTGAGTAATATCCACCATTGCAATATGATATTAAATCACATTTTGATATATCAAATGCGCCTTTTTCATCTATATATTTTTCATCAGCATCTATTGATAAGACTTCTGCAACAAACATATGATGACTTCCTAATTCTCTTATTTCTTTTACTTTACATTCAATTGATACAGGACTTTCTTTTATTCTTGGACATTTAACAAATTCACATTTTTCTTTTGTTAAATTTGTTTCTTTAAATTTATCATATTGTGCACCACTTCTTACGCCACACCAGTCTGTTGCTCTGACCAAATCTTCATTTGTTAAATTTATTACAAATTCTCCTTGTTCTTTTATTAAATTATATGAATATCTCGTTGGTCTAACAGATATATATACAAGTGCAGGATTAGTATTTAATATACCTGTCCATGCTATGGTTATAATATTAGATTTTTCCATTGTACCACATGTTACCATTACTGCTGGTATTGGATAAATAAATGTTCCTGGTTTCCAAATTGTTTTTGACATTTTATCTCCTCCTTCTTATGTCTTATAGTATATCATTTATATAAAAAAAAGAAAAGCACAAATCAAATAATTAGTAATTAATATCTGATTTCTACCTTACCTGTTTTTAATTTAAATAATAATTTTTTTATAATTAACTTATAACTATTAGTTCTAGTCTAACAATAGGAATCAATAAGTATATTATAACAAAAAAAAATCTAGCGATAACCTATTTTCCCAACAGGGTAACCCGTAAGTATCTTCGGCACATTGGAGCTTGACTTCTGTGTTCGGTATGGGAACAGGTATTTCCTCCATGTAATCATCACTAGAAAATTATTAATGTAACTATTAAAATATATAGCACACTCAAAAATACATAGATGAATTTTTATAAACCTTTCCAATCCACTTTTGTGATTAAGCCCTCGATTTATTAGTATTGGTCAGCTTAATGCATTACTACACTTACACCTCCAACCTATCAACCATATAGTCTCTATGGAATCTTACTATCTTTCGATATGGGATATCTTATCTTGGGGTGGGCTTCACACTTAGATGCTTTCAGCGTTTATCCCTTCCCTACTTAGCTACCCA
>CAKPAX010000015.1 GCA_934133175.1 uncultured Clostridia bacterium
GATTCATTTATCTTCATAAAATAGTTATCTATTTTTCTATCATTTCTAGTTTGCTTATTATTGTATTCTATACGAGCATCTTCAAATTCTTCTAAATATAAATCTTTTACATCATTTAAAATATCATTTGTACCACAAATTACTCTAATCAAATCTTTTTCATTATCATAGTCTCTTAAGTTATGCTTATTTACTTTAGATAAAGCATTTGCATTTTGAATAGCATTATTTGATAGAGAAGTAGTACCAGATACATTTCCTTTAGAAACTTTTTTTGCTAATTTACTTTTGTTTTTATCACTTCCTAAATGAAATGAATAAGCTAATTGTTGTTCCATTAAAAGCACCTCCTTTAAATTTCTTCATAGAACAAAAGTGACATGATTACTTTCTTTAATTTTGTAAAAATTCATATGTCATGTCTTTGTTTGTGCGCCAAATTTTGTTAAAAATTTGTGTGCATTTGCTAGCCAAAGGCTTTATAAAAATACGAAGTATTTTTTATAGGACTTTGACTTGTCATAAGTCCTAACCCCTATGAGTTATGACGTACCATCATAACTCGGGGGCTCTGCGAGGCAATAAATTTTTTCCCACTGGGATAAAATTTATTCAAATTAACTATAGCCACTTTCATTTTTGCTAATGCAAAAACAAAACGTGCCACGTTAATTTGATTGTTGCAATAGAAAATATTATTAGAATTATTGCAACAATTATTTATGCTTTTTCTTCGTAGTAATATGAGTAACAATCCCTAATCGTAATTCTCCTTCTGGTTTTACTAAAAAGTTTTTAAATTCTTTCATAGCAACAAGTCTTATAACTTTTTGATTTTTCTTTAACTTAAACTCAATGGCTCTATTTCTAATTTTGGCAACTTGTGTTTTTGTATCATAGTCTTCATCAATCTTATCATCGTGAAAATAATACTCTCCTAAATTCATATAATTTATATCTAATTCTTTTTTCAACGTTTCTAAATAATCATCTAATTGTTTTTTGTTCATATTTACACTAAATTTAATATCTTCAAGTTTTCCATTTCGTTCTATCATAGTTGGTACATCTACAATTCCTTTATTATATAGCTTGTCTATCTGCTCAATAAAGCTACTTCTAAAGTTTATTTTATCTATTTCAAAACTTCCGTCTTTATTTTTCTTTAATGTTGCAGTATCAATAAATTTAGATATAAAAGTTTGTTTTTCATCTTTACTTTTCATAGTCCAAAGTTTTAATAAAACATCTTTATACATTTCGTGTTCAGTTAATTTTTCTCTTTCTATATCTCTTTCAGCCATAAGATGTTGAGGGTTATAAGTTTCTTTATCAAAATCAAGTGCCTCAATTCTTTTATTTTCTAATATTGATAGTTTTTCTTCAATCAATTTGTAATCTTCTGAGAAATCTTCCATTTCAAGAATACCATTCATATGAGCCTTTTTTAGTCTATCTTTTTGTTGTTATAATTTTTTATTTCTTCGTCAATTTTCTTACTTTCATCATCTTTCTTTTCAGCAAGTATAGGGTAGAAGTATTTTTTAATATGAAAATCATATTCTACTAAGTCTAAAATATAATCAATTAAGCAGTTTTCAATTTCATCTTCGTTATAATACAACTTACAAGTATCACAGAAATAATACATATATTTAGATTTCTTTCCACCAGTTCCTTTACAAGTCATTATTTGACCACAAGTAGGACACACCAGTTTTTGAAAGAATGTATAAACTCTATTTCTACAATATGCTCTTTGATTTGTTTCTTTTTGTTTTTGAACTTCTTCCCACATAGCTCTTGTTATAATAGGAGGTACAACATCCATAAATAATTCTGTCTCTCTGTCATTATCATATTTGTATCTTTCATAATCACCCATATATATTTTATTATTTATAATCCTGTTAATAGAGGAATCAATCCAGTGCTTTACTTCTGGATATAAAATTTTTTCTTTGTTCAAAATGTTGGCAATTGTTTGATAACGTTTACCCTCTAAATACATTTCAAATATTCTAACAACAATATTTTTGGTTGTATTATCAATTTTCAATGTTTTATCTTTATCTCTATAATAACCTAGAGGACATTTTCCAGGAATATGACCAGCTTTAATTGCACCATTTAAACCAAATTTTGTTCTTTCTGAGACAATTTCAATTTCTAGTTGAGAAAGAACTGTTAACATTCTAACAAAGAAACGATCATTTGCAGTTGATGTATTTACATCATCTCTATCACATATTAAATAGCAATGATATTTTTCAAGAGTACTAATTAAAACCTCTAAATCACGAACAGACCTTGTAACTCTGTCTAATTTATAAGCTACAATATAGTTAATTAACCCGTTTTTCATATCTTCTAGCATTGTTTGAAATGCTGGTCTGTTCTTCATATCTTTAGCAGAAATTCCTGCGTCTTTATAAACTTTAAATATCTCAAATCCTTTGTATTTGCATAATTGTCTTAATTTTTCTTCTTGTTCTCCTAAACTAAAACCTTCTCTTGCTTGATCTTCGGTACTTACTCTAATATAAATACCTGCAATTTTCTTTTCTTCTGAAAATGGTGTAATTAAATTCTCCATTTGAACCTCCTAAAAATACAAAAAAGTGCCAGAAAGCCTTTGCTAACTAACACTAAAGTTTATATATAACTTGCTGAAGAAGATAACAAATCTCGCTTTGAAAGCACTTTTATTTACACTTTATATTTTTTCTAATTTATGTAAGTGCTTTTAAAAGCGTAAAAATTTGTTAGCTCGAAAAATTGCTATGCAATTTTTGTGTGCAATGTGCTTTATTAATTTATAGAAAATGAAATTTGCTATAAATTAATAAACTTCTAGTATTAGTTACCACTGATAAAATCTCTTAACTTTGAGAGTGGATATTTATTTGCTAAATTACCTATGTAAAAATATTCGTGTTCATTAAAAAATAAATATAGCTTATCTCTAATAACAACTCTATGTGGTTCTACATAAGCAATATTAGTTTTTTCAACCATTCTCAAATTACCATTCTTTATCTTTGGTTCACAATTACTAAAAGTGCAAGCCCATTCAATCTTAGAACGTAATTCTTTTTCTATTGCTATTTCTCTTTTAACTGTAGATATCATATCACAAAAACCTCCTTTTTTCAACATTTTGAGGCTATTATTTACTTTTATTTCCAAAAAGCAAAAAATAAGCCGATTAAATCGACTTATTTAAATGTGATTAATGCTCACTTTTAATTTTCTTTAAACTTACTTATAACAATATCTTTAAGTAGTTCAACGAAAATACATTTTGGAGCTATTAGGCGGAATCGAACCGCCGACCTACAGGTTACGAATCTGTTGCTCTACCAACTGAGCTATAATAGCATATAAGTAAAGTAGTAATAATCTTTACTACTTTACAATAATTTTATAAATTATGTTTAATTGCTATATTTTTGTTATATAATTTTATGTTTAAAAATGTTTTCCTTTTGATCTTTTATTTCTTTTTGGTTTTACATCATCATCTTCTTGAATTTGAGTTTCTGTATTTTCATCTTGATTTTCTATTTTGAATTGTTTTACATCATCAATGTTTTTTTCATCTTTATTCTCAACATTATTGTTAATTTTAATATCATCTTTTTCATTATTAATATTATTATTTAGCTCATTAAATTTGTCTCTGATATTTATATAATCATTATTAAAATATTCTTCTGTTTCATTTCTTATGGTAATATATCTTAAAATAATAATTATTATTATCAAAATTGTTACAAATATTATTATACCTCTTATTGTCCATTGTCTTATTTTTAAATTCTTATTTGTTTGATCAATCTCTTGATTAAGTAAATCTTGATTTATTTTTGTTACAGTTTCTTCTTTTACATTTTCTTTTTTTGTAACTGTTATATTATATACCTTTTCTTCTACTCCATCTTTCTTTAATGTAATAGTTATTAAGTTATCTCCTATTTTTAAATTCTCGTTACCTTTTACTTCTATTGTAATATCTTTATCGTTTGATATAGGCTCCATATTTAATTTTTCTATATCTTCATCTATGTTTACTTTATATTCATATATATCTTTAGAAAATTCTGGAGTTAACTCATAATTTTCTATTTTTAGTTCATCTAATTGTAAAATTGTTTCTTCAGGTTTATCATTATTTTCCTCAGAATTGTCTGTTGTGTTATCTGTTGTTTCATTGTTTTTATTATTTTCTTCTGGTTTTGTTTTTGTTAATAATGATGTACTTACATATGCGGTTTGTCCATTATATGTTATTTTGCTCCATCCATTATTTCCTATTCCAATTCTTGTAACAGTATCTCCTTCTGATAATGACCCAACTTTTGTTGAACTTGTACTGTATGAACTTCTAATATTTGCTTTACTTTTTGCATAAACAGTTTCATTTGTTGATGTAAATGTTGGTTCTGTAGGTGTTGGAGTTTCATTATTGTTACTATTGTTATTTGGGTTGTTATTACTATTAGAATTATTACTAGTATTATTGCTACTATTGTTATTATTATTTGAATTATTATTTGTTTCTGGATTCTTTACTGTTATATTAATACTTTTACTTCCAGACACAACATTAGCAGAAGAATCTGAAACATCATTAGCCTTTATTGTTATTTTTGCTGTTCCTTCTTTCTTTGCAGTAATAGTTATTGATTTACTACCAGATTCAACCCACTCTGAAGAACTACTAATTGATACAACATTACTATCTGACGAAGTTATTGAAAATTTTCCAGCACAATCATTTGCTGTTATTGTAACTGTTGCTGTACTTCCCTTTGTTAATGTTTTTTTAGATGCAGAAGCCGAGAATGAAGCAGCATTAACAATTGTATTACAGAATAATATTACAAAAAATAGTAATATTAAAAACAGTATTTTATTTATATTTTTTTTCATCTTTTGTCTCTCCTCTCTATTTATTTTAATGTTATTTTAGCTGTTCCCATAATATAGTTTTTAACCAACATATAATCTGTTGCTTTTACTTTTTCATCTTTATTTAAATCTGCTGCTATTTTTTGGCTTACTTTAAATTTTGTTTTTCCCATAATATAATTTTTTATTAACATATAATCTGTTGATTTTACTTCTCCATCTCCATTTATATCACCAAGCATTGCAACTGTATATTTGTCATCAATTCTACATCCTGTACCAGCAACAGCTGAAGATGATAATTCTTTTCCATTTAAATCTTTAATTACTATGTTATTTCCCAATACTTTTTTTATATCAGAAACCTTTGCATTAGGAGTTATTACAACAGCTTGATCTTTTATTTTTACTTTATCACTAGAAATCAAATTATTTGTATTATCAGTATTTGTATCAGTATTGTTAGTAGTATTATTGTTTTCTTCTGAAACTATAGGTACTAAATATAATTTATATTCTTCATCGTCATATGTTTGTCTTGCAACATATCCAGTTACCCCATTAGCTTTCATTACTTTATCCCAATAAGTTCCATTTACTTTTTCTGTTGCCTTTTCTACTCTTGTTACAATTTCATCTTTATATAAGAATTCCCCTGTTGCTATTCCATTTTCTGTTTTCCTTAGTGTTATTTGCTTATTAACATTTACTCTAACTATATCTGTTGAAACATTTGATGTACTTGTTATTGAAGGTCTTTTACTAACTGCTGATGGCATATTGTTATATACAGGTATTATAAAAGTATATTTTCCATCTAAACTATCAACATCATTATATGTTTTCTTTAATGTTTCTCCTTCTTTTTGAGCTGCTAATATATTTTGCATATATTGATGATAATATAAACTATTATCAGAACTTTCTACATCAAATTTTTGAAAATATAATGTGTTTTGTCCTCTTGCAATATAATCTTTAGCTATAAATTTTGCTCCACCTTTTATTGCTTTTACTAAACTTTTCCATCCTTCTTTTTCTGCTTTTGCTAATCCATTTAATATTACTTTTGATTTTGTTCCTCCTGTTGCTCCTATATTAAAAACATTATAATATCCTTCATATTGTCCTTCATATCCTTTTCCTTTTGTTAAAACTGTTCCATTTTTTCCTTGTTCTTGTAATATTCTAGCAACTAAATAATATGGACTAACATTAGTTTCTTCTGATACTTCTTTTATTGCTTTTATATATTTTTCTTTATTTAAAAATGTTCCTTCTACCATTTTTAAGACTGTGTTTTCATCATAACCATCATATGTTAATTCTTGAAATTGAAAAATATCAGTTTCATTAATTGAATTTCTTGGATCCATCATATACTTTATTGCTGATTCTGATGCACAAACCCATCCTCCATTATCATATGCTTTATTTCCACATATAGAACAAACCCAATCCCCAGCATAATTTGAATTATTACCTGGTACCAAATTTCTTGGAGATTTTCCATGTCCTACATATTCATTTGAAATTACTGTGTTCCAATCTATTCCAGTATATAATATTTTAAATGTCCAATTAGGATGACTTGCTTTTAAATCTTTTATTAGCTTTTTTATACCTGGATATTTATTTTCACTTATTTTATCTATATCTGAACTCAAAGTTTGATTTGTTGCATAAGATTTTGAACCTGTTAAATTTAAAAAAATACATGATAAGATTATAAAAATTAACATTAATGAAATAATTTTATTAAATTTCAACATTTACACCTCTTTTGTTTCTTTATTATTTTTCTTAATAAATTTGTCATTTTTTATCAAAATAAGTATATCATTATAGCCTTTTTTAGTCAATGAATCAGCAGTTTTATTTTCATTACTTTTTCGTTACCATTTAATAACAGAAATGTTACAAATAATACAAAAAAAGAAAACAATATTTTCATATTATTTTCTTTTATATACGTATTTTTTGTTTATATGTTAGTTATTTCCACAACATCCAAAGCTTGTGAATAATAATAAGAATATTATTATGAAAAATAATATAGTACTGTCATTATTACATCCGCATCCGTTTCCTCCAAATAATCCTCCTAATACTCCATTATTACAACAATTTCTATTTTCGTCTGGCATATTATTCCCTCCTTTTTTATTTTGTTATGTTATAATATGCAAATTCCTATTTTTGTGTTACAATATTATAAGATAAAAATTAAGGAGATTAAAATGATTGAATTACTATCACCTGTTGGTGACTTTGAATGTTTAAAAGCAGCAGTTCAAAATGGTGCTGATGCTGTATATTTTGGTGCTAATTTATTTAGTGCCCGAGCCTTTGCTAAAAATTTTGACTTAGAAGATTTAGAAAAAGCTATTAATTATGCAAAATTACGTGGAGTAAAAACAAATTTAACTTTAAATACTTTAATAAAAGATGATGAATTTGAAGATGCTGTTATGCTTGCTAAAAAAGCCTATGAATTTGGTATTGACGCAATAATAGTTCAAGACTTAGGCTTAGCAACAACTTTAATTAAAAATTTTCCTAATTTGCCAATACATGCAAGTACTCAAATGACAATACATAATTTAGATGGTGCTTTAGAAGCTGAAAAATTAGGTTTTAAAAGAGCTGTATTATCTAGAGAATTATCTATTAATGAAATAGAATATATTTGTAAAAATTCTAATATAGAAATAGAAGTGTTTATACATGGGGCTCTTTGCATTTCATATTCTGGTCAATGCTTATTTTCTAGTATGATTGGTGGAAGATCTGGAAACAGAGGGAAATGTGCTCAACCTTGTAGATTACCATATGAATTATTAGAAGATGATAACAAAATAGATTCTGGTTATTTATTAAGTACTCGTGATCTATGTGGATTAGAATTTTTACCACAGCTTATTAACTGTGGTGTTAAATGTTTAAAAATAGAAGGCAGAATGAAAAATCCTCAATATGTTGCAACTGTTACAAGAATTTACAGAAAATACATTGATTTAGTTTTAAACAATAAACCATATATAATTGATGAAAATGATAAGAAAGATTTACTTCAAGCATTTAACAGAGGCGGATTTTCAAACGGACATCTTTCTAATGATCCTAATAAAAAATTAGTTTTTAAAGAAAAACAAAATAATATGGGAATTTACTTAGGTAAAATTAAAAAATTCAATTCTAATAAAGGCTTAATAACTTTAACTTTAAATGACAATCTAGAAATTGGAGATTCTATATTTGCTGAAAAAGAAACTTCTAATTATACTATTTCAGAGTTAATGAAAAATGATAAAAATATTAAGCAAGGAATTTCTGGAGAAACAGTAACCTTTGGAAGAATGAAAGGAAATATAAATATAGGAGATAAAATTTATAAAACTGCTAGTAAAAAATTAACCTCCTTTGCCCTAGAAAGTTTTAGTAAAGAATTTAAAAAAATCCATTTAGACTGCAATATTTCTATAAAACAAAATGAAAATATAAATATATATGTTAAATGTTTAGAACATAATATCGAATCTTCATTTGTATATAACTACATACCATTGACTGCTGAAAACAAACCATTAGATAAAGAAAAAATTATTCAACAATTTTCTAAAACAACTGATACACCTTTTGAATTTTCAAATTTAAATATAATTTTAGATAACAATATTTTCATACCTGTTTCTATTTTAAATGATTTAAGAAGAACAACTATAAATAATATTGAAAAAGAAATTATAGCTTCATTTAAACATACATCTGATTTTTGTTTTGTTGATAAGAATATTAAAGAAAAAAATAATGTTGTAAATAAAAAAATATCTTTATTATTAAATGAATTGAATGTAGATTTAGATTATACAAATTTAATTGATATTGACAACATATATATTCCATTAAAATATTTTTACAGTAAAAAATATTCTGATATTTTAAGCATACTTTCTAATAAATTTAATATTTATATTTATCTTCCTAATGTATTAAGAGAAAAATATATAAACAACTTATTTTCAATATTAAACACTTCAATATCACAGTTTAATATTAAAGGGCTTATATTATCTAATATTTTTTATTTAAATATTATAAATAGAATTGATAATAAAAATTTAGATTTAGTTGCTAATTATACTTTGAATATATTCAATAAATTTTCAGTAGATGAGCTAAAATCTTTTGGATTTACTAATTTAACAATTTCACCTGAACTTAACAAAAATTCAATTATTAATATTTGCAATTATAATATAGATACAGAACTAATTGTATATGGGAACACACCTTTAATGACTACAAATTACTGTCTTCTAGGTACTACAAATAGTTGCTATAAGGATTGTTCAAGAAATTGTTCTAATAATAAAAAATATTATTTAAAAGACAGACTTGGTCTTAAATTTAGGATTATACCTGATAATTTACAAACAATTACAACTATTTATAATTCTAAAACCACATCAATATCATATGAAGACTTTAATGTTAATTCATTAAGAATAGATGTTTTAGATGAATCTATTGAGACTATTAACAAAATTATTTCTTGTGTAAAATCTAACACTAGATTTGAGGGAAAAGATTATACAAATGGTAACTTAAATAAAGAAATTTAAATTTGAATTATTTATAAAAAAATCAAGAATTCTTATTGCAGTTTATACTGTATAAGAATTCTTGATTTTATTTTTATAAAATTTCATTTGCTACTCTTAAAAAGTTTTTACTTGTTATTTTTTCTATATCATTTTTGATATAACCTTGTTTTTCTAATTCTAAAATTAATTTGTACATATCTTTTACACTTTTTATATCTTCTAGTTGATGTTCTTTTTCTACTCCGTCAAAATCTGTTCCAATTGATATATAATCTATTCCAACCAAATATACAATATAATTTATATGTTTAACTAAATCTTTAACAGTTGCTTTTGGTTTTTTTGTTAAAAATGGCCTACAAAAACAAATTCCTATAGTTCCATTTCTTTTTGCTATTTGTTTTATTTGTTCATCGTCCAAATTTCTATAATGCTGGCAAATAGCATTTGTGCAAGAATGGCTTGCAATTATTGGGCCATTGCAATTATTTAATGTATCATAAAAACTTTTCTTAGACATATGCGATACATCAATTATTATATTATTTTTCTCTAATTCTTGTATGTATTTTTTTCCTAATTCAGTTAGACCTTTATCATTTTTGGTATTTGCTCCAGATGCTAGTTCATTATCTTTATTCCACACTGTCCCCATCATTCTTATTCCTTTTTTGTATAAAATTTTTATATTGTCTAAATTAGATGAAATAGCGCTTCCATTTTCTATTGTTAATATTACCCCCGTTTTATTATTAAATTCTTTACTTATTAAATCATTTTTATTTTTTATTATATAAATTTTATCTTGCTCTTTTTTATATAATTCATAAAAATTATCTATAATACTATTTGCTCTTTTGAATCCCCCATCTTTTATATTATATTTTGGATTTATAAATGTTCCCATACATTGAATGTATGGCAAGTTTTCTTGTGTCTCTTTTAAATTAACTGCTAATTTTGAGTTTGCAAGTGATAGTTTTTCGTCTTTAGCTCGTTGGATTGTATCGCAATGTAAATCTATTATCATTTTTTACCCCTGTACATTTTTATGCAATTAATTTAGTTTATATTCTATATATTTACTACATAAGTTTATTGTAGATTTATTATTAATTTTTTCTATAGGAATATTATATATATCCAATTTATCTGTTACAATAAAAACCTCATCAATCTTTGTATCTATTATTGTTTTGTATGTTTTCCCTTTAGTTCCTCCACAACTTTTTAATGCAACTTGATATATTCCATATTTTGTTTTGCAAGATGTTGCTTTTACCTGAACTCTTTTTAGTTTATTATCCTTGTCCACTATTAAATCATAATCCTGTGTATCATTTAATGGAATAGAGACTGTATATCCATTAGTACTATAATATGCAATTGCTATTCCTAATCCTGTATTCCCCTTTTCTTTATTTGTATTAAATTTCATCGTTCTCCTTTTTGCGAATTTTTGTTTTCTTTTTGCTTTAAAAATAAAATACAAGTTAACTTGTATTTTATGGTGCCGTTGACGTAGTTATTTACAACTATCCATGGGCTCTCCTAACGATTGATACAAATATCAATCAATTTATATATAGATTAGCAAATTATTTCAAAAAAATCAAGTGGTTTATAAAAAACTTCTGCGAAAATTTGTTTTTCTTCTATTGATTTTCAATAAATGATATGATATACTATCAAACGTAGGAAATGAACATTGTAGTAGATATGTGTTGCCACTGCACTAAGGTAACTTTTGTTATCAGAAAGTGAGGTGGTGTTTATGAGTTTTATACTATTTTTAATAATAGCCTTAATGGCTTCTACAACTATAAACGTAACCTTATTGGCGATTTTATACATAAAATATGTAAATTCAATAATAGATAAGGAATAAAAATAACAACACATTCTGCTCTCTACCAAATTGCGAATGTGTTGTTATAACTATATGTAGTGGTAACCGCATTCACTGCGGTTATTCATTTCCTATACTTATTATACACAGATATTAAAAAAAAGTCAAATAGTAAAAAATAATAATAATTTATCTGTTACCATATCCATCATCAAAAGGTTCTCTATAGTCTCTCATCTGTGTAGTTACATTTCTAAGTCTTTCTAAATATGTTTTTGAATTGTGTAGATATGAAACATCTTCATACCCAAAATTTGCATATGACGCTCTCTTTAATAATCCCATATATTGCACTTCTTGTATAAAAGCTGGCATTTGTCCGTCTTTTGCATATTCATTTAGTATATTATTAAAGAAAGTTGGTGAAAGTGCCCTTTTAGATAACATATCTAATGCTGTTAAATCATCATTTTCTTTTCCTATACCTCTTAATGTTCTTGCAAACATTGTTGCAGGTTCTTGTAATTCACCATAATAGTCAAAATTTGATTTATAGGCTTCTGAATCAAATATTCTACCATTTCTATAATATGCTAATCTCGGTCTATTTTTGCCAGAAAATTCATAAACAAAATTTTCGGCTCTATTTTGTGTTGTTGCTTCATCTAACATAGAAAATCCATCATAAATTAATTGTGCACGTTCTTGTGTTAATCTTCCTTGTCTCATTTGTTGATTAGCATATTCTACAACCTTATTCATCCACTCATGATTTATAATATGCCCTAATTCATGAGCCATATATAGTCTCGTTCTTTCTTCTCCTGTTAAATATTTGCTATCAGGCAAATCAGGATTTATAAAAATAATTTTATTTTGTGCTTGCGTTTCTCCATATATCCCTCTTTTATTATCAGGTAAAACCGAAATTGTTCGTACATTATTCATAGTAGCATTAATAATATGATTAAAAGCTTCTGGCGATTTTTCATAATTATAATATAAATATTCTTCTAAATTTTGTATACATCCAGCTAGTGCATCAGCATCATGCTCACTATGTCTTATTTGACCGTTTCTAATCTGTTGCTGAAAACTAGTCATACTCTTATTTATTAATACTTCTATATAAGTAGATATAACGTCATTGTATTGTCTAAAATCATATTTTAATTTATACATAACTAATTCTCCTTACATAAATAACCTTTTCACTATTATTATTTTAGCATATTTTACATAAATTTGCAAATTGTTGAATTTTCTATATATGACAATATTTCTTTCAATTCATACAATTAAATAAATATAATGCTACTTTATTTTGTTCTGTTGTTTCCATTTTCATAAGTTTAGCCATTGCAAACATTACAAGCTTGTACTTTCCAAAATTTATATTAGTTCTCTCTAATTTTCTAATGCTACCATTGATAAAAATAGGAGTAACTTTAGAAAACTCACATATAAATTCTAGCCTTTGTTTTAGACATTCCTCAAATTCTAGTTCTTGCTTAATTATCTTCATTTTCGCACCATCCTTTCATTTTGGATGGCAATTTTGCAATAAAAAAATACCATCCTTTTTCAGAATGATATTTGTATCTATCTGTTTATTAGTTCGAACAGATACGTCATTGGTGGGCAGGGATGGATTCGAACCATCGTACTCAAATGAGAACAGATTTCTTACTACTATAGTTTTCACTACCATTTATATGTTTGTAGTCTGGACTTTCTCTTTATCTTTTTCAAGATACCAGGTATAAAGTCTCTACACTCAGATATTTAAATATCTTAGCTCGGGATTGTCATGAATATTTCTATTTTTAGAGTTCCCCGAATTAGCCTGGTTTTCATCTTATCATCACTGATAAGAGCTGCAAATTTAGGTTTTTGATTAAACCAAAGACCACAGTCTGCCGCCTTTAGCCACTCGGCCACCTACCCATATATTAAATTAAAAAAATGGTGCTCCCTCAAGGATTCGAACCTTGGACCCACCGGTTATGAGCCGGTTGCTCTGACCAACTGAGCTAAGGGAGCATTTCTTAACGCAAGTTAAAGTATAAACTAAATTTTATATATTGTCAATACTTTTTGGTAAAAATTTATATTTTTTTATTTTGCTATTATTAAATTGATTTGAAGCTGGAATAATCCAACTTCAAATCAAAATATATAAAACTATGCTTGTTCTCCTCTTCCTTCTGGTAATGCATTAGGTAATTC
Source organism: uncultured Clostridia bacterium (assembly GCA_934133175.1). Lineage (GTDB taxonomy): Bacteria > Bacillota > Clostridia > TANB77 > CAG-508 > CAG-269. The sequence continues at coordinate 13,600 of CAKPAX010000015.1, forward strand.
TAATTTTACTCTTATTTTAAATACATATGAAACAGCTCTTACTAATTTACTATTTTTAATTCTGCTCCATAATGATGGTTTAGCTTCAAATGTAGTAGCATCAACATATTGTTGTTGTTCTTCATTAACTACTGTTTGAGCTTGTTCAACTTCAACAGTATCAACTGGTGTTGGTATTCCTTTTAAGGCATCAGCCACTTCTATACCGATATAGCTTAAAGCTTTTGATCTATCTTCTATTCTTTCCATATCTATTTCTATATGTAAATTAGATTCCAAATTATTTACTCTTGCATTTAAAAGTTTCATTGCATCTTGATAATTTTGAGATTTTTTACTCTTTGTTTTTCCTATTATATTTAAAGTTTCTATTATATCTTCTGTAAATTTTCCTTCTGCATTTTTAACAGAATCTTTCCAGTCTTTTTCTTTATTATCTACTATATCAATTAATTCTCTTAATTGACCAGCTAAACTTATATTTTGCTCTCTTTGTCTAATTAATTCTTCTATGTTTTTTGTGTTTTCTTCAAATTGATTTGTTGCAAATTCAACTAATCCGTAAGCAGCTTTATATACACTACTAGGAAAGTTTTTCTTTTTAGGATATTCGATTAGATAAGTTTTTATTGATTCTATCAAATCTTTAAAATATGCATCCTCTTCTAATTGTACAATTTGTTTTTTGCTGTTTGGATTTATCATTTTTTGCACTTTATCAATATTTGACAATATTTTTTCTTCCGTGATTACCATTCTCACGTTTACTATGCCAGATTTAGACATCGTAAACTTCCCTCCTTTATCCTACGCTTTTCTTTGTTTATTTCATTTATTATTATACAATAAGCTACAAAAAACTACAATAGGATTTATAATTTTCTTTTTTAATTTTTCATTACAATATTATTACAAATTAATTACAATTGTCAAGTATAATCGACAAATTTTTATAAAAATTTTATAACATTTTATTAATCAACCATATTCTTTACTTTTAATATTTCCGTAAGCCCTAAGAGTTTTAAAATTGCATTTTTAATAACCTACTATGTTTGCATTTTTTATCTTTTTACAATTTATTATTAAGCTCTTAATCCATCGATAAGAGTATGTTCAAACTCATGATATATTTTCATGGTATCAAACTCTTCATTGCTTTTTTGTTTATAAACAAGACATGAACATATCAAGCCATATATTTCTGTTGCAATTATCTTTGGATCTCCATTTTTTATTTGTTTTGCATCTATTCCTTCTTTAACAATTTTTTCAATAGTACTTATATAATTAAATATATGATTCTTACACATTTTATTTCTTTCTTCATTTCCCCAAAGCTGACTAAGCAAAATTGTTATTAAATACTCATATTTTACAATAATCTTTATTTGAATTAATACTATTGCTTTTATTTTATCTATATAATTATCAAACTTAGCTGTTTTAATATTAATACTGTTTTGAAGTAATTTCATTCCTTCTTCGACCAAAAAATTAAAGATTTCTTCTTTACTTGTAAAATGATAATATAATGTTCCCTTAGCAACCCCTACAGTTGCTGTAATTTCTTCTATGCTTGTCGCATCATATCCTTTTTCTGCAAAAAGTTTCATTGATGTTTCAAAAATTTTTCTCTTTGTTTTATTCATATAAACTCCTATTTTCAATTTTTTTATATTATATAATTTAAATTTTAAACATGCAATATCTTTACAATTTTTATACTATACAGTCAAAAATTAATCATTATATAATTCAAAATCTATTTGCCTTAAAAGTTTATTAGCCTTTATTACTTTTATTTTAACTTTATCTCCTATTTTGTATATCTTATTTGTTCTTTCTCCTATTAATATTTTTTTATTCTCATCATATATAAAATATTCATCACCTAAATTTTCAAATCTTATTAAGCCTTCAACTGTATTTTCTAATTCCACAAATATTCCAAATTGAGTAACTGATGAAACAATCCCTTCATAAACTTCTCCAATTTTATTTTCCATATATTCAGCTTTCTTTATGTCTATAGCTTCTCTTTCTACTTTTGTTGCAATCTTTTCTCTTTCTGATGAACTATCCGCTCTTTTTTCTGCCAAATCATATAATTTTTGAATTTCTTTTTCCTTTATGTCATAATTATTTTCTATATACTTTGATATTATTCTATGAATAAATAAATCAGGATATCTTCTTATTGGTGATGTAAAATGGCAATAATACTTACTTGCAATTCCAAAATGTCCTTTATTTTCTGCTTCATATCTGGCAACTTTAAGTGTCCTTAAAATTAAATTCGATACTACTCTTTCTTCTTCTTTTCCTTTTACTTCTTCTAAAACTTTAGAAAATTCTTTAGGATATACATTATCTTTATTTGCTTTTATTTTATAACCAAAATTAAATAAAAATTTATTTAGTTCTGTTATTTTTTCTAAGTCAGGATTTTCATGAACTCTATATATAAATGGAGCATCTAACCAATAAAATTTTTCTGCTATTGTTTCATTTGCTGTAAGCATAAATTGTTCTATTATTTCATTTGCAAAATTTGTTTCATATTTTTTTACATCAATTGCTTTTCCATCTGTATCTAAAACTATTTTACTTTATGGAATATCTAAATTCAAATATCCTTGTTCTAATCTTCTATTTTTAAGTATTGTTGCAAGTTCTTTCATATTTTCAAATTCTTGAATATATTTTTCATATCTTTTTAAAACTTTTTTATCACTTTTATCTAAAATTTTTTGTACATCTGTATATGTCATTCTTTCTGTTACTTTTATTAAGCCTTTATACACACTTGATGATATAACTTTACCTTTTTTGTCAATTTCCATAGAACATGATAAAGTGTATCTATCTTCTCCCGCATTTAAACTACAAATACCATTAGACAATTCTCTTGGAAGCATTGGTATAACTCTTCCTAACATATAAATGCTTGTTCCTCTTATTACTGCTTCTTTGTCTAATTTTGAATCTTGTTTTACATAGTAACTTACATCTGCAATATGAACATCCAGTTTGTAATTTCCATTTTCTAATTTTTCAACTCTTACTGCATCATCTAAATCTTTAGCATCTTCTCCATCTATTGTAAATATTATCTTATCTCTTAAGTCTACACGATTCGGTATGTCTTTTTTGTCTATTTCATCTCCTTGTTTTTTTGCTTCTTCTATTACCTCTTCTGGAAATTTGTATGGAAGATCATATTCTTTTATTAATGACAACATGTCCACACCAGCCTCATTAACATTTCCTATTACTTCTATTATTTTTCCTTCTGCTTTTTTACCTTTTTCCGGATACTTTGTTATTTGAACTAATACCTTATGATTATTTCTTGCTTTTCCAAAATTCTTTTTTGATATAAATATATCTGTTCCAAAACTTTTATCGTCTGGCACTACAAAACCAAAATTTTTGTTATTTTGAAAAATTCCTACAACAGTATCTTTTTCATGTTTAATTATTTTTAGTATTCTTCCCTCTGCCTTTTTTTCTTTACTTTTTTCTTCTATTATTTCTACTATTACTTTATCTCCATTTAAGGCATTGTTAGAATTTTCTTTTGACACATATATTTCATCTTCTCTATTTTCTATTTTTATAAATCCAAATCCTTTTTGATTTTTTCTATATGTTCCTTCAAATGTTTCTATTTCTGAAATTCTATATCTGTTTTTTCTATTTTTAACAATCTTATATTCACTTTCTAATTTATTTAATAAATTAACAAATTCATTATATTTTGATTTTGGAACCATCAAAATCAAAGCCATCTCTTTGGCTTTCATAGGAACATAATCTTCAGTTTTCATAAATCTTAATATCAATTCTTCTTTTTCTTCCATATTTTCTCCTTACATAGAACAAAAGCGGACATTAATAACTTTTGTACTTATTAAAACATTTTGAAGTCCGCGTCTTTGTTCGTGCGTGAAATTTGCAAAGCAAATTTCTGTGCAATATATTTATATTATAGGAAGTTCTGAGAACTTTCCTATAATATAATAAAAGGCTATTTTATTCAAATAGCCCCTTTTATTACTTTATTTATATTATATATATACTTCCTAAAACTACTGATAGCACTACAAAAACAATTCCTAATATTATTGTCCATCTTTTTTGTTTACCTTCTTTAGTTCTTCCTTTATTTTTTTCATAGAAATTATTTGTTGAAGAACCTGTTATTGTTGAAGATAATCCTTCATCATCTTTTGATTGGATTGTTGCTAATATTACAATAGCTATACAAACTATAAAATAAATTACTAATAATATTCCTTTAACTATTTGCATTTGTTTATTCCTCCTATTTGGCTTTTAATTTAGCACTACATTATTTTAGCATACATAATTTAAAAAAGCAAATATTTTTTTAATCTTTATAAATTTTTTAATAAATTTTAACAAAAAACATTTTATATAAATAATATAAGAATTGCAAAAATTATTATTTTAATACATACATCAAAATACAATTTATAATTAACACATTTTATTCCTATATTATTTAACTTATCATATTCTTTTATAATTTTAAATATTTCTTCTTTCGAAGAAATATTTTGTTTTTCCATATATTCCTTTGCAAGAAACCTTGCTTTTATCATTGCATCATTTTCTAAATAACTTCTTGTAAAATAATAAATAAATCCAAATATAATTAATATTGTTAAAAACATCATTTTATTAGGCAATTTTCCAAGTAATGCAAATAAAGATATAATTGCAAAATATATTAAATATATATTAGAAAACCAAAAATTAAACAATAAAATATTTCTATCTTGAATTGAATGTAAACATTCATGAGCTATTGTTTGAATACGTGTAAAACTACCTCTGACATTTGCAATCGATATTTTGTTTAATATCGCAATATATAAACTTGTATTAGAATCTTTATTTTCTTCTATTTTTACAGTTTTATTATTCACCATTTCTAAGATAGATTTACAAACATCGATATTTGATGGATATTTTTCCGTTAATTCATCTAGTTCTTTGTTTTCTCCAATTTGTTTAATATTTTTTATATTTATTTTAAATATTATGCCAAGTATTAAAAGTGATAATATACATATTAATAATATAATTAATATTTCCATTAATACTCCTTTTATTGTTCTAGAACATCTTTTACTGCTTCACCAATTATTTTATTTACATCAGCTAAAACAACATTAAATTTTATTTCTGCATCAAAGTATTTTTTTACTTCATCTATTGCAATTAAATTAATGTATAATTCTTGCATCTTTTTTACTTTTTCTTCATCGTCTTTTCCTGTTTGAATTGCTGAAATTTGTGCATCATATCTAATTTTTTCAAATTCTTTTATTTTTTCTTGTAATTCAGGTTTTAATTTTATTGTTTCCTTTGCCATTTTATAATTATTATATTCCTCAGAATTTTTTATTTCTGATGCTAATCTATTGGCTGTATCATATATATTCATTAGTAATACCCTCCTTATTGTAGCTTTTCAACATTCACAAATTTTATGCATATGCTTGACGTTTTTTAAAGTTAAGTAAGTTTGTAATTTCTTTATCTGTGTTTTTAGCTTTTTTAGTTTTTCCTGCTCTTTCTTGTTCAAGTTGTCTTTTTTGTTTTTCTGCCATTGATTGACAAATTGCCTTTTGATATGTAAAGTGTGTATCTTGTGCTATTTTGTTCCAATTATATTCATTTCTAACTTTATTCTTTGCTTTTCTAACAACATTATCATATAATTGATGGTCATATAATAATTCTAATATTGAATCTGCTATTGAATTTGGATTTCCTGCATAACTTTTCATACCATTTTCTCTATGTTGAACAATTTCATTTAATCCACCAATATCAGATACTACTATTGGTCTTTCTGCTAGCATTGCTTCTAAAGCTACTATTCCGAAAGGTTCATATGTACTTGGAAACACTGATATATCTGCTGCTTTATACATTTTAGCCACATCTTTTCCTGATTGATATCCTGCAAAACATACTTTATCTGAAATTCCCATAGAATACACTTGTTCCTTAAGTTCGTCTAGCATTCCACCTTTTCCTGCTATAACTAGCTTTGCATCATGATATCCATTTAATATTTTTGGCATTGCTGATATTAAATGCTGAACTCCTTTTTCATATACCAATCTTCCCATAAATAATATTATTTTTTCATTATCCATAGCAAATTTTCTTCTAAACTCATAATCTCTCTCTATATTATTAAAAGTTGTTAAATTAACACCATTTGGTACAACATTTATCTTTTCAAATGGTAAACCAAATAGTCTTTGAAGCTCATTTTTCATATAATTACTATTTACAATTACTTCTGTTGCCTCATATGTTAACATCCACTCTGTATCATTTATATATCTTTGTGTATCATCGTGTATTCCACTATTTCTACCTGCTTCTGTAGCATGTATTGTTGCCACCAAAGGTATATTATATGAATTTTTTATTGTTTTAGCTGCATATGCAACTAACCAATCATGTGCATGAATAACATCAAATTCTCCATTTTCAGCTATTAGTTGATTTACTTTTGCAATCATATTAAAGTTTAATTGCATAATCCAATCTATAAAATTATTTGGATTAATCATATAATTATCTACTCTATATACTTTTACGCCTTTATCATCTTCAAATTCTGGGACGTCACCATCTCTATAAGTAACTACTGTCACTTCATGTCCATCTTTTATTAATCTTTTTGATAGATCGTGTACTACTCTTGAAATTCCTCCTACTACCCTTGGTGGATATTCCCATGTTAACATTAATATTTTCATTAGTTGGCCCCTTTCTTTTTATTTTTCTTTTGTACTCTAATTTGTCTAATATATTCTATACAATCTTTTTGTAATTGTAAATGCTTTTTTGTAAAAAAATAAATTTTTTTGTAAAATTTTACAACAAAAAAATTTTTATCATTTTTAATCTTTTTTTGCATTTTTCTCTTGAATTTATCAATATTTTATTATAGTATATATTAAGTAAAATTTACATAGGAGGAATTTGTCTAATGCCAAGAAAAACAAAAGATACAGCTAATGAAGAAATAAATGAAAAAAAGACTAACAATAAAACAAATACAATAAAAACAAAAAAAGAAGAATCTAAATCTAATAAATTAAATACCAAAAAAATAAAATCTGAAAAAGAAAATGTAGCTAAATCTAAAGTTCAATCCAAAACAAAAAACACTTCCAAAAAAGCCACAACTAAAAATGCTAAAGCTACTGCTAAGAAAAAAGTAACTAAAACTACTAAAAGAACAACTTCTAAAAAAGAAAAAGTTAACTTGATTGAATATTATGATTTGCCTACTAGTTACAATAAAACAGTAATAAAATTACTTGCCCAAACACCAAATACTTTGTTTGTGTACTGGGAACTTTCTTTAGATGATGTTGAACGTTTTAAAAATCAATATGGAGATAATTTTTTTGAAACAACTAAACCTGTTTTAATTGTTCATAATGACTCACTTAATTATTCTTTTGAAGTAGAAATTAATGATTTTGCAAATAGTTGGTATTTACATGTGAATGATGCTAAATCTGATTATAGAATAGAAATTGGTAGAAGACCTATTCATAATATTAGTAATATTAAAGAAGATTATATTTATATAACATCATCAAATGAAATAGAATCACCAAATGATAGGATTTTATTTGATAAATCTCAAAAAATGGTTTATTTTAAAAATACAAAAACAAATAAAAAAATAGGAAAAGATGTATCTATTTCATTTATTAAAAACATGGGAAAAGTTTATAATATTTATGATTTATATAAAGAATTTTATAATAAAGAAAATATAGATGAATTATATGACTTGTCTAATCCAAGTTCTACCAACCCTTCATCTATATTTTAAAACACAAGTCTCACCAAGTGAGATTTGTTCATTTTTTACAAAGGAGATATATAATGCAAGAAAAAAAAGGTTATGTAAGTTTTGTGTTACATGCACACCTTCCATTTATTCATCATCCAGAAAGTGATGATTACTTAGAAGAATCTTGGCTTTATGAAGCAATTTCAGAAACATATATACCATTACTTACAAATTTTCAAAAATTAGTAGATGAAAAAGTTGACTTTAGAATAACAATGTCAATGACACCTCCTCTACTTTCTATGTTAGATAACAAATTATTACAAAGAAAATATATTAAATATTTAAAAAGAATGATTGAATTATCAGAAAAAGAGATTAAAAGAACTTCTGGTGATAAAAGATTAAATGAACTTTCTAAATATTATTTTGAAAGATATTCAAATGATTTACACCTATTTAAAGATGTTTATAAATGTAATTTAATAGAAGCTTTTAAGCATTTTCAAGATATCGGTGTTCTAGAAATAATTACTTGTGGAGCTACTCATGGGTACTTTCCAATATTATATGTTAACGAAAAAACTGTTAAAGCTCAAATTGCTGTAGGAGTTCAAACATATGAAAGATATTTTGGAAGAAAACCTCGTGGCATTTGGCTTCCTGAATGTGGTTATGTTCCAGAAGCAGATAAATATTTAAAAGAATTTGGTATTGATTATATAATTACAGAATCACATGGAATCTTATATGCTGACCCTGCTCCTGTTTATGGTACATTTGCTCCAATTGTTTCGCCTGAAGGTGTAGTTGCTTTTGGTAGAGATATTGAATCATCAAGACAAGTTTGGAGTTCTATAAATGGGTATCCTGGCGATTATAATTACAGAGAATTTTATAGAGATATTGGATATGAAGCTGATTATGATTATATTAAACCATATATAGCTCATAATGGCGTAAGAGTTCATACTGGTATAAAATATTATAGAATAACTGGAAAATCAGATTTTAAAGATTATTATAATCTTCAATGGGCTAAAGACTCTGCCGAAAGACAAGCTGGACACTTTTTAGATTCTAGAAATACTCAAATAAATAATATATCTGAATATATGGACACACCTCCCATTATTCTTTGTCCTTATGATGCTGAACTTTATGGACACTGGTGGTATGAAGGTCCTTATTGGTTATATATTTTATTTAAAAAGATTTATTATGATGATTGTAATTTTAAACTAATTACACCTTCTGAATATATAGATAAATATCCAGAAATGCAAATTGCTTCTCCTTGTAGATCAAGTTGGGGTGCTAATGGTTATAGTGAAGTATGGCTTAATCCATCTAATGATTATGTACATAAACATTTACATGTTGCCGGAGATAGAATGTGTGAACTTGCTAGTTTATTTCCAAATGCAAAAGGATTAAAGAAAAAAGCCTTAAATCAATGTGCTAGAGAATTACTATTAGCCCAAAGTAGCGACTGGTTATTTATTATCACAAATGGAACTATGGTTAATTATGCTAAAAAAAGAATTAAAGATCATATTGGAAGATTTACAAAGCTATATTATCAAATTAAAGAGAATAATATTGATGAAGAATTTTTAAAAGATATTTCTAAAAAAGATTGTTTATTTCCAGACATTGATTATATGATATATAAATAAAAACTGTTTTTACAGTTTTTATTTTTTTCTCACTTATTTATTTTTTTTGCATACTATATTGTATAACTTCTAGAAATCAGTAGATAATATAATTATTGAAAGGAGAATTTATTAACAATGAAATCCATTTGCGTTAAAACTAATAATTCTAAAATTTTATATTATCTATTAGATTCTCTAAATAACATCACCTTAGATAATGTATGTTTTTCTTTTAATGAGTTCAAATCATATAAAAATGTTATTATTCATTATAAAGGAAACAATGTAAATGATTTTATAAATGAAATCTCTAATATATTGTCATTATTAGTAATTGACAATTATGAAGAGAATATAATAAAAAAAATTATTTTAAATAATTACTTCTATTTTAACAAAAGTGAAATCAATAAAATATTAGAAATTTGTGATAATATTCTTTCTGAAAATAATGAAGATTATTCTATTACAGATAGATTAAATATACTATACAATTCTTTTAGAGAATATTTATCAATTAATAAAAACATAATTTTAAGTGGATTTATTAATTTCAGGTTAAAAAATTATCTCTCTTTACTTAATTCAATTGTTGATATTGGTGTAAATAAATTTATTATAGAAAGAGAATACTTAGAATTCATTTCTCTTTTAAAATTATATATAAATTCTCAAGATTCTAATTTTAATATTGTTCATTTAATATATACTAATACTTCTTCTATTTTATTAGATGAAAATAAAAATATAATAAATATTGATGAAGAAATTTTTAATGCAAAATATTTATCTGATATAACTTTTTCTTCTAATGATTATATTTTAAATACTTTGCTTACACTATTACCCAAAAAAATATATATCCATTTAATTGATTCAGAAATTAATGAATTTATAAATACGTTACAATTAGTATTTGAAAATAAAGTAGAAATATGTACAGATTGTTCTATTTGTAAATTATATAAGCAAAATAATATATCAAAAATAAAAAGAAACTTTTAAAAGTTTCTTTTTATTTTTGGCATTTTAATATTATTTTTAGCTACTGAAAGGAATACATTAAAAGTTTTTGTAAGCATTTTTTTACTTTCTTCATCTATATTCTGATAAGTTTTTAATATTATTTTTGCACTTTCGAATTTATTACTTCCTATATCTGTTAAAGTTTCCGCACCTGTTGCATATATAATTTCAAACAAAGTATCTATGAACTTTCCTCTTTGTTCTGGTGTCACAGCTTTTAGCCAATCTGTTATTGTCTTATCTACAAATTCACTAGAATTTGTAAGTTCATCTTTTACAAATTTATCTCCTAATACTTGCCAACTATACAAATCATGTTGCATTATTCCTGTTTGTGTGCTTTTTAATATTGTTGTTTTTTCTTCATGATTTAATAATCTTCCTATTATTGACGATTGAGGTATATAAGTTTTTACTCTATTTAATATATTTTGGTATTCCTCACTTTGAATTACTTTATCACAAAAACCTGGTCCATCATTATTATAAACATCTATTATTCTATCTTGAACCTTTTTATTACAAAATGCCGCTGCATAAACTGCTAGGTTTCCACCTTTTGAATGTCCACCTATTATTAATTTATAATTATTATATTTTTCAGATATTTGTTCTAAATATTTTACAGAATCTGTTTGAGCTGGAACCAATTCACTAAAACTCATATTAAAGTCTTCTTTCCAACCAATTATTGTATTATCAGTTCCTCTATATGAAATATATAATGTTTTGTCTGGCAATATTATTGTTGTAGCAGAAAACTGTTTTTCATGTACAGGATCTAATTTATTAATAAAATTTGTTAATTTTATTTGTCCAAATCTCTTACTATAAGCTAATTTAGGAAATAAATCCAAATCTTCTTTTTGTAATATTCTTCCTACTGAACCAAACTCTTTATATCTTTCATAAACTTCTTCTAATAATAATTCCTCATTTTCTTTAATTAGTCCATCAAGTGGAAAATAAGACAATCTCGCTAAAATCAATGCATCAATTTCATTAAATTCTACTTTTTCTAGTTCAATATCTCTCCAATCCATATAATCAAATATATTTGCCATATTTATTTGTCCTTTTCTAATTCTTTGTATCTTTTAATTTTTAATGTAGAGCTTTTTTCAAACTCTCCTTCTTTTATCTCTAAATTTTTAACAGCTTTAAAAGATTCTAACTTTTTATTTTCTTCTTTTATTTTTTTCCATATGATATCATATATTTCTTCTTTTGATTTTTCACCATATATTTCTGTTATTTTTTCATAATCTGGAATTACTCTAGCTGTTATAATTAATTCTTTTTCTTCTCTTCTACTATTTTTTTCTGGCTTTTTACCATAAACCATACATTCTTTTATTTCATCAACTTTATCTAGTAGCATTTCAATTTCTTCTGGATAAATATTTTTTCCATTTTGTGTAACAATTACATTTTTACTTCTTCCTGTAATGAATATATAACCATCTTTATTAATATATCCAATATCTCCTGAATGGAAATATCCATCTTTGTCTATTACTTTCTTTGTTTCTTCATCATTTTCGTAATATCCAATCATTAAAGTTGGGGATTTAATTAATATTTCTCCTTCTCCATTTTCATTTGGATTTTCTATTTTTATATCTGCTTGAACTACAGGTTTTCCAACAGATCCTACACATGGTTTGTATTCTGGTGTTAAAGCAGCAATTGGAGCTGTTTCTGTTAATCCATAACCTTGTAAGAATGATATTCCTATTCCCTCAAACCATTCTCCTGCTTTTTTATCTATTGGTGCTGCAGCAGTAACTATTATTCTTAAATTACCGCCTAAATTATCATATATATCTTTAAATACTTTTCTTTTTATGTCGATACCAGCAACTTTTAATGCATTGGTTACATTTATCATAGATTTTACTATTTTGTCTTTTTTACTTTTTACTATTTTTTCATTTATTTTTTTATATAAGTTTTCTGCTAATAATGGAACTGTTAATATAGCTGTTGGATTTGCTTCTTGTAAGTTTGGAACAATATATCTTAATCCTTCGCATATAGCAACAGAAGCTCCTTGAGCAATTGGATATAAAAATCCTATTGTTGATTCATAACAATGATGAAGAGGTAATACAGAAAATAGTCTATCTGTTGGATATATTTTTACATATGCTGTTGCAGCATTTATATTTTCTGCTAAATTTCTATTATTTAACATTACTCCTTTAGCATTTGATGTTGTTCCTGATGTAAAAAACAATATTCTAAATTCTTCTGGATCTATTTCTATTTTATCAAAATCATTATCTCCAGAAGCAATTAAATTTTTTCCTACATCTATTAAATATTTTAATCCTACATCTTTTCCATCTAGTTCTTTATCTGATTGCATTTCAATAAAATATTCTATTTCTGGTATTTTTTCTCTTATTGTTTTAATATCACTTTCTTTTTTTGGTGAATATATAACAGCAGATGCTTTTGATCTCTTTATAATATTTTCCAACTCATTAACTGGTAATTCTCTGTCTGTTGGAACTGCTAATCCAGCACCACAAAGTAATGACATATAAGAAACATACCAACCATATTGTGTTTCACCAACTATTATAACTCTTTTATCTTTTAAATTTAATTTTTTTGTTAATGCTGTACCTAAAGCCCATACATCACCTTTAAATTCTTGATATGTAGTTATTTTATAAGGATCTTTATGTGTTGGTTTTTCTAAAATACAATCTTCATTTGGATATTTTTTTGTACTATCTAAAAATGCTTCTTTTATAGTTTTGTAATGTGCTCTATCTTCATATGGAGTAGTTCTTTTTTGTTTTGCATTCTTTTTTTGCAATTTTAAATAATCAATTTCTCCTAGATCTTCCATTTCTTTCATTTTCATATCTTTAAATTTTAGTTTTGGCATTTTAAAATTTGTTAAACTCATTTTTTTGCTCCAATCTTTTTAATAATTTACTGAATTTTATCACATTTTTTATTTTTCAGCTATTTTTATACTTATCGGTCAGTTTTTATTTTATCATACACTTATAATTTTTACAATAAAAACAAATTAACTATTATAAATCAATTCATTAGGCTATATAAATTTAATAATTTTAATATACTAGAAAGCTTGTTTATTTTATAGTTTTATCTACTTTGTTCAAATTTATTAGTCTTGTTGATTTTTGTACCATTTAGCAAATACACTTAACGCTTCAACCGAACCATCAATTTTTCTTCTTTCTTCTCTTTCTTTTACATCATCACTTCTAGGTTCATCTAAATCAAAATTATATGTAGTAAATCTTATATTTTCAAAATATTTTTCTGCTGATTTTGCTTTTCCTTTGTTATGTGTTACAAATACTATTTCTTCCATATTTTATCTCCTTTATTTTCTAATTATATATTATTCATCACAATATCACCTATATTATTTCATTTATTAATTCAGATACACTACTATATTCTTTTTGAGCAACATTTTTTAATTCATCAACTGATTTTTGCATAGCATAGCCATTAAAATTTTTTACCATTTCGATGTCACTATATCCATCACCAATTGTATAAACATTTTGTCTTTTTATATTTAACCTATTTAATAATAAATCTATGGCTTTTGATTTATTTGTTTCATTAGATATTATTTCTAAAGAAGTTTCTGCAATTTGGTAAGAATTAATAAATTGTGAATATTTGTTGTTAATATTTATATTTATACTTATTGATTCATCCTTAGAATTATATCCAACATTTATTTTTGTTAAATCTTTATGATTAAAATCAACCCTGCTTTCTAATTTGCTACAGCAAAATCCTTTAATAGATTTTTCTAATTTTAAATCATTTTTTATTTCAGAGATTATTTCATCTTTTATTGGAAAATTAGCTAATATATTGTCATTTTTATCTAATATAGTTGCTCCATGATTTATAATTACATAATCATAATTAAATTTATATAAATCTACTTTATTATGGAAATCAAAATAGCTTCTACCTGTTGCAATAATAAAGATATTTCCCCTTTTTCTAAATTCATTTATTGCTATTTTATTTTTTTCAATATCTTCATCATTTAAATAAAATGTTTTATCATAATCACTTACAAGTATTTTTTTGTCTATATTCATAATTTTCTCTCTTTCTTCTTTAAAATTATTATATTTTTTTATTTTACTTTATCACTATCTACTATAAAATCAGCACTGCGAGTGCTGATTTTATTAATTTATTTTTCTTGTTCATCATCATTTTTTTCTGATAATTCTCCAATAACATCATGTCTTTCTCCTAATATCTCATTAGCCTTTCTTCCAAAAAACATCTTTCCTACGATACTAGATCTAACCTGTTCAGCAAAACTTAATGATTTTCCTAACATTTTCTGTAATCTTCCATTTTGAGATTCTAAAAATGTCAACTCTTGGATTTGATCATCTATACATTTGTACAATCCTTCTTTTCTTTCTTTAAAATAATCTTCTAAATTAGGATAATCTTCTGTTATTATAGATGAATTAGCTTCAAATATATGTATTGCTCTACTTACCTTATTTCCATCTTTAGTCCCTATAGCACATCTTCTATTTTTGCCATCTCCAGAAATTGACCAATATCCATCATCATAAAATTCTATATTTCCTTCTTTTCCTCTTTCAATTATAATCTTTCCATCTTTTCTAATTGTTTTTTCAATTACACCTGGAAAATCATCAAAATTTATATCTTCATATTCTTTAGGGTCTACAGAAAATGCCTCTTTAGTTTGTATCTCATTTTCAATTCCATTCTCATCTATAAATATTTTTTCTGCCGTCACTATATAACTTTTTGAATTATCATCCCTTATTGGGTCATCCATAATATAATATCTCTCATCTTTTCTTTTGGTAATACTTTCTAAAATAATATAATTTTCACTTTCGTCTTCACATTTTTTCATATGAACTCCATCAAAATCTATAGTTCCATCAGGATTAACAAAAACATTTTCTATACTATTATGAGTCAATCTTTCTTTTACTGCTGGCATTTGAAATATTTTAGAATCTGCTCCTTTTTCTATCATTTCATTTCTAAATTTATTATAATTAGATATCCACATATTTCATTCCTCTTTTACTTTTTTATTTTATCAATAGTATTATCTCAAATGTTTTATTTTTTTTCAATACTTTTTTATATTTTAATTTCTATATTATTATTCAATATAATAGCTTATAAAGCAACTACTTTTGTATAAATTTCAACATAATATTTTATAATAATTTATCTTTCTTCCTTATCTTCTTTTTTATTTTGCTCTAAATTACTACTCTTTATATTTTCTTTAATAGCATATCTATCAAATATTACAAGAGGCACTTTTAAACCTGCTTCACTCATTTGTTTTTTTACATTTTCTATATTTGCTTTTTCAGTTTCTGAATCAAGTTTATCATTTCCAACATACATAACATAAGATGGTTTTAAAGATGATTCATATGAATTTCTAAATAATACTACTTCTGTATTATCTTTAAAACTTTTTTTATCCCCTGATAATTCATCATATGATACTGAAAAATCTTTAAATTGATTATCACTTTCAACATAATCAATACCCTTATTAGAATTTATATTTGTACTTGATATTGTTGCAATAAGTTCTGGATTTAATGTTTCTTTAGAAAATCCAATTGCTACTTGACCTCTTATTCCTCTTCCTTCTAAAATATTCTTCGGTGTTGTAATCATTGTACTTAACTGATTTGAAGTATCGGTATAATATTTTGCATCAAAATCTCCAACTTGTCCTACACCTTTAAAATCTAATGCATAATCAGTTATATAATGATTTTCTTTAACTTGATACTGTAATAACATTGATTCTTTTTCATCTTCTGAAAAAACAAATTTTTTTCCTAATTCTTCTGAACGTTTTTCTTCTAAATCTTTTATATATTTATCAAATTTAGACATAGTTCTATATGGATCAAAAAAATGTAACATTACACTAGAATTCATTTGACTGAAGTCATTTATAATAACTTCTTGCACTTTTTCTGGATTATATACTTTTTCTATAATGTTATTTCTATTTTCAACTTCATATTCCATAAATGCTGAATCCATAAAACTTGAAATTTCATTACTTTTTATTATTATATCATCTAGGGGTTTTGACAAAATTTCATCAATTTTTTCTATTATTTCAAGTATATTTTGATCTTTTGGTAAACTATTTAGTCTAGATTTTAATAATTCTAAATTATTATATCTGTTTAAATCTTCTTCTTTCCATACTTTAGAAAGCGTCGCTATCTTTTTTCTTTCATCATTAGTATATTTTTTATCTAAAAGTAAAATATTATTAAAAATTCCAACTTTTATCTCAGATTTTATATATTCTGAATGTTCTCGAAGGTTTTTTATAGAATATGTTCCAATTAAATCTGTTTCTTTTTCTAATAATCCCATTAAAATACATTGCTGTGTTTTAGATAATTTTTCATCATTAAAATATTTTTGAAGAATTAAATCAAAATCATTTTCTGAATAATATGTTATGTGGTCTTGTAATTCAACAAGTGAATTTTTAGTGTTTTCGTCAATTTTTAATACTGTCTTGTTTCTTAGATATGAATCATTATTATAACACGCAATTATCTCTTTCCCATATATACCATATATTTCTTTTAACACATCTTTAGTTACTTTATTTTCCTTTAATATGTCTATCATCGTTTTATTATTTAGCGATCTTCTACGAAAATTCTCTGGTTTTATTCCTATATTTATATCAGACAAATCTAATCCTGTTGCTTTATTAAAATCTATACAATTTTTCATAACTTCCAATGTATAATTACAATCTGATTGTTGTTCATTAAAAACCTCCAAATCTTCTGGTTTTTCAAAAAGTTTATCAGCAATTTGTGCTGTTGTATCATTTTCATTTTTCAATGCTTTTTCAATATTCTTTTTTCCAAATAAGTTTATTAATAAATCATAATTTTCCACACTGTTCATTATTTTAAAATGTTTATATAAAGCTTCACTATATTTTCTTCCTAAATTTTTTGCTTGCATATATTTTAATAAATTTCTTTTTTTATTATTTGGTACAATTAACGCTTTTGATGTTCTTGAATTTTTATAATCTTTATATTCTTCAATTTTTGACTTTATATGTTCAATAATATTCATATATTTTTTACCTTATTTTCTCTTAAATTACATTTCTAAATATAATCTATTTTTTTTATTATATCAATACCTTATTTTATTTACAATAATTTTATAAAGTTTATTATATTAACATCCATGATTTTATTTTTATATCATATATGCTGTTTATTTATTTTTTTCTGCAGTATTTACACTTTTCTGCAGATTTCATTTTCTGCACATTATATATTCTTGAACTCCAACTATGACCATTTTTACATTTCCAGTATACTTCTTTATTACTTTTAGGAAGGTAGTCTGTTGGAGGTTTTAAATTTAACTCATAATCCCAAATCTCATTTAATTCTGGATTCTCTGTTATCAAATTATACTCTTTGCTTGGTTTTTTATGACTACAGTATGGACAATTCAATTGATGTTTTCCCGTTCTTAAATATATTTGTACTTCCCATTCATGACCTTTTGAGCATTTCCACCATACCTTTCTACTTGAACTCCAAGGTACATTTTCAGGCAATAAATCACCATTTTTTTCATAATTCCATTCTTTAACTAATCTCTCTGAGTATTCTGCAAGAGAATTTTCCGTGCATACTTTTCTATTAGAACAAAAAGGACAATTAGAATTTTCAATTATCCTACTATAAATTGTAGCTATATACTCTTTATTACATTTTGGGCAAATCCATTTTGCTTTATAGCTAGAACCTATAGTAATATTATCAGGAGATATTGAGTTATTACTACTCCACTCCTTTACCATTTCCGGATTTTTCACAGCAAATGAATTAGATTTTCTTATATGATAATATAAATTTTCTATTTTTGGATAATCTCTTTTAAAATCTATATCTAAATTTATATTACAATTTATTTTCTTTTCAATAATTTTTAAAACTTTTTCTACTAATTCATCTAAATTTCTATAATAAGGCTTAGGATAATATTTTATAATATTATTCTCATACATTATTTTATCTAAATATTCTTTTTCTTCCTTAATTCTAATTATTTCTAATCCCAGAGATTTCAAGAAATCATCTTTTTCTGTTTCTCTTTTTTTAATTTGTTGGTTTGAATGATAATACCATCCATCATATTCAATAACAATTCTATAATAAGGTATAAATATATCTAATATGTATTTATTTGAAATTTTATATTCTATCTTACAGTCATTAAAATATTGCCTAAAGTAATAATACAATACACGTGCTGGAAAAGAATACGAAAATTGTTTTGAACACATTGGACAATTTCTATATAATAATGTTCTGTTTGCAATTTTATCTTTCCAATGATGCATTAAATTATACTCACATTTCCACCATACCTTTTTACTACTTTTAGGGCTAACATCTAATGGAGTTAATGATCCATTTTTTATATAATCCCATTGCCTAGCAATATATGGAAATTCAGTTAATAGATTATAGTTATTAGATATTCTTTTATGATTACAATATGGACAAATAGCTCTTTCTTTGTTTATGTTTTTTTTCACTACTTCTACTCTATTTATTATACTATCATCCCAAACATGTCCATTTTGACATTTCCACCATACCTTTTTATTACTATTAGGAAGATATTCTGTTGGCTGTTTTAAATTTAATTCATAATTCCATTCTTTCACTAATATTGGTACTTCAGTTGCTAAATTATATTTTTTACTTAATCTTTGGTGGTTACAATATGGACATTCTTTTTTCTTTCTTTGTGTTAATCTATATAATTTTTCCTTCCATTCTGTGCCACATTTTTTGCATTTAAAATTTACTATTCGTGATGATGCAAAAGCTACTTCATCACTTTTTAATTTATTTGGTGCATTTTCATATAACTCTAATAAATTTTCACATTTATTTTCAGCACACCATTTTTTAAAATTTTTCATATTTTTTCCTAATCTAAATATAAATAAATTATCTTTTTACAATAAAGAAAAAATTCATTATTTCCATGTCTCGCCATTAATATGGCTTACTAAAGCCATGACAAAAGCATTTTTTACTAAGTCTATTCTTGATACTTCATCTTTTGTAAGAAAGTTAATTCCACCTTTTCCTTTTCCTAATTCTTTTCCGTTAAATATTTTATCCATAACTTTTCCAAGTTCTGTTTGTTTTATTTCATCTAGATACTTATTTGGAATTGGAAATCCTTGACTTGTTCCTATACTTTGAAATCCTTTGGAATCTTCTATAACTACAACATTTATATCAATCCACTCTCCTAGTAAATTTGTAATTCCTCCTTCGCTTGATATATAAAAATCCGCTTCTATATTATTATTTATAGCATATTCTTTTAAATTCTTTACTCTGTTTTTAGCTCCTTGAAGTATTTCTTCATTTATTGGTTGATCTCCTACATTTGAACTTACTTGTATTCCTTCTATGTCAACATTATCAAAATATTTTTCAAATGCTTGTTTTGCACCTTCTATTTTTCCTGGATTTTTTGTTCCTATTAATATCTTCATCTACTCTGTATCTCCTAACTTATATTTTTTGCATTTTTAATCCATCTTCCATATTTATTTTTGTTGGTATAATATACTTAGCATCAATTTTATGAGATATTAAATTAGTAATAACTTTCATTGCTCTTGAGCCATCAAACCATTTTGGATTATCACTATTAGCTCTAATTCTATCCAAAGAAGTTATTAAAGCATCTTTATCATATTTATCACTCATTTCAGTTGTTAGCATATATTTTTGATTTTTATTTTTATACAAAGTATTTTCTATTAAATCATATCTCGCATTATTATACCAATATAAATGGTCTCCACCAGCTAATATTAAAACCTCTGTTTTTCTATCTATGTCTCCAATTAATTCATCCACATAATTATATACATCATAAAAAGAACAATCTGGAATATTATTTTTTAGAGTATCAAATTTATTTGTGATATCTACAACTCCAAAATTGTAATATTTTTTATCAATTATTTTTTTGTTATTTACAAATATAAGCTCTATAGAGCCTCCACCACCTATAAAAATACAAATATTTCCATTATACTCTATATTATTATAACATCCTAAAGCAGTATATTGGGCTTCATCTTCTTGAGATACAACTTGAATTTCAAAACCAAATTTATCATATATCTTTTTATTAATTTCATTTAGTTCTTTTTTAGATATATTCCTAAATATACTACACCCATACATATCTACATTTTTTGTATAACTTAAAACATTTTCTATTACTTTATAAAGCTCATTTAAATCTTCTTCATTAATTTTATTTTCTTTTTTATAATTTTTTTTAAATTGAATTGTAGTAGTATTTTCATATATTACATCTTCATCTTTGTATATATGAGTTTTTGTGTTGTTGCTTCCAATTTCAATAATAGCGAACATATTATTCATTTTTTAATCTCCTAATTCTTCTCAATTAATTTTTTTAACTTATCTGGAAAATTTACTGTCATACCATCTATATCTAAGTTATATACTTTTTGCATTATTTTTTCATTAGAAACTCCCCATAATCT
>CAKPAX010000016.1 GCA_934133175.1 uncultured Clostridia bacterium
GCTCCTGCAATAGCATTTTTAAATCCTTGTTCTATTCCTGCTGGACAATCTATAAGTATATAGTCAAATTCTTCTTTTAGTTTACTTGTTAAATTTTTCATTTGTTCTTCATTTACAGCGCTTTTATCTCTTGTTTGGGCAGCTGGCAACAAATATAATTCTTTAAATCTTTTATCTTTTATTAAAGCTTGTCTTAATTTGCATTTTTCTTCAACAACATCAACAATATCGTAAACAATTCTGTTTTCTAGTCCCATAACTACGTCTAAATTACGAAGTCCAATATCTGTATCTATTAATACAACTTTTTTTCCTTCTAGAGCTAAACTTGAACCTAAATTTGCTGTTGTTGTAGTTTTTCCAACTCCACCTTTTCCTGATGTTATAACTATAACTTCTCCCATATCTTTCCTCCTTAGGATTTTAAAAACACTTATTTTCAATACTAATATAATATAATGAAAATGCCAAAAAGTCAATGCAAATAAAGCAAAAAGCAAAATAAAAAATGGAAAATAATTTCCATTTTTTATTATCTCTTCTCTAGATTTTTAAGCTCATTCCAAAATCTATTATTATTTTTTACTTCTTGTTCAATTTTATTAATATCATATTCAGATGTTTTTTCTATAAAGTTTATTACATTTTCTAAATCAAATACTGTTGTTTTTCCATCTTTAAAAAAAATCTTCTCTTTAATATCATCAGTTATATTAACTTGATATTTATCTATAAGAGGTTTATTTGTTATATCATAGTCATTATATATATCTTTTGAAAAAAAGTCTAAAAATTTATTATAAAACAAATAATCAGTAATTAAATGTACAAAATAACCTTTATTAAAATCCGTCTTTAAATCCTTTTCCTCAAAAAATTTTTTTAGTATAACTTTTGTACTTTTTTCTCCATAATGTGTAAGAGATTTATCTGAAACACTATCAGGATAAACAACTCCTTTGTAAAATTCCTCTTCATCTTTTATTTGATTTTTATGTTTTTTTATATATTGTTTAGCAACAGCTAAATGTATCACATATCCTGGCATTTTATTTTCCTCTCCTTTTTAACATGATTGTTCTTCTTCTAAATCTTCCAAATCTTTTATAGTTGTGTTCATATCTCTTAATTTCTTTTGGTATCCAGAGCTCGAAACCTCTTTCATTTTTTCTTCGTTTCTATCAGTAAATACAACATTTATATCTTTTAACTCTTCCTTATGTTCTTCTTCTTTTCTCTTTAAATCAGATCCCAACACTAATACCATATCTGATTTTTCTACTCCATAATATTCTTGAATCTCTTCAATAAGCTCTTCTCTTGTTGTGTTTAAATCCATATAAAATACATGATCTACATATTTTAATGCACCTACATTTTCAGCTCTTTGTAATGTATTTTGTAGTGGATCTTTATGCTTATTCTGTTTTATTCTTTCATCTGTTTTTACTACAACTGCAAGCTTATCACATAATTTCTTTGCTAATTTAATATTTTCAATATGCCCAGAATGTAAGACATCAAAACTTCCTATTGTAAATCCCAACTTGTACTTTTTCTGTTCTTCTTCTATTTTCCTTTGTTCAGTATACTCAAAATATGCTTTTTCTAATTCTTCTTTTGCTTTTTTGGCTTCTTTCGAATCTATAGAAAAAATAAAATCAACACCTTCTAGTTCTCTTGCAATCATCATACGTTGTTCTTGATTTTTTAAACATTGTGTATTTAATTCTTTTTCTATAAAATCATCTGTATATACTCCTATTCCATAAACTTCACATTCTTCCGCTTCTTTTCTAATTTTTTTTCTAATACCTGATGTTAATATATCAAAAATCCCAATCGAAAAACCTAATTTTTGTTTTTTTACTTTATTTTCCATATTTTTCTCCTTACTTTTCATCATTATGTTAATTATAACATATCTATGAATTTTTTTCAAATTTCAAAAAACATGAATTAATATACAATTTATTAATTCATGTTTTTAATTTATTTATTCATAGAAATAATCTATTATTCCATTATAAATTCCCCATGCTAATCTATTTTGATAATCATCTTCCAACAATTGTTTTTCTTCATCAGGGTTTGATAAAAAACCGCATTCAACTATAGTAGTTGGTATTTCCACATGTTTTATTATATAAATATTATCTATTGTCTTAGCAACTCTATTATTTTCTTTTTGAATAGCATCATTTAAATTTTTCTGTATAGAAACCGCTAATTTTTGTCCATTACTATTACCTTCCTTATAAAATGTTTGCCATCCACTATATTGTTGTTGCGGAATTTTATTTAAATGTATAGAAACAAATATATCTGCCTGACTTTCATTTCCTATCTTTACCCTATTATGAATATCTGATATTTTCTTTTGTTTTAATGTTTTACTATCAATATCATAAATCGCATTATCATCTGAACGAGTTAGTATTACATTACATCCACTTTGTTCTAAGAGATTTTGTAATTTAAGAGCAATTTTTAAATTAGTTTTTGCCTCTGTAGTACCATTACTACTTTGTGCTCCGCTCATCTGGAATTCCATGTCCGTGCATCCAAAACAATAGTCTTTCCAGATACTGGCAAACTTACAGTTTCTATGACATCATTTTTTTTAGAGGATGACAACATAAATGCAAATATAGAAATTAATAAACAACTTGTTATTATAACCAATCTTTTTTTATTTAAAACAATCATATTTAAGCTCCTATATAAATTATTTTCTTTACATTTATATGAAAAATTTTTCAATTTATTCTTTAATAATTATTTTAATATTTTATATTTATTGACTTAAGTAATTACATTATTATAAAATAACTACAAAATAGTTTTAAACAAAGGATGATTAAAATGAAAAAAAATAACTTTTTAAAATTATCATATTACTTTATTTTATTAGTATTAACACTAGTTTATATTATTTATAGAATATTTTTTACAATTCCAACAAAATTAGGAACTTTATCATTAATTTTAGCTCTCATAGTATTATTTGTTGAAATATGGGAATCCTTCGATTTTTTTGTATATTACCTCAATATACTAAGTGTAAAAAAATACATTCCCAAAACTCCAAATATAGATTTAAACCAAAGCAATTGTCCAGATATAGATATATTTATAGCCACTTTAAATGAAAGTCCAGATTTATTAAGAAATACTATAAATTCATGTTTAAACTTAAAATACCCAGATAAAAATAAATTACATATTTATTTGTGTGATGATGGAAATAGAAATTATATAAAACAATTAGCAGATGAATTAAATATAAATTATTTAACACGTACCACTAACAAAGATTCAAAATCAGGAAATTATAATAGTGCACTTAAAAAAACTACTTCACCATATATAGCAACATTTGATGCAGACATGGCACCATTACCAGACTTTTTATTGACCACTCTTCCATATTTCTTAAGTAGTACACAAAAAATTGGTTTTGTACAAACACCTCAAAGTTTTACTAATCCTGATATTTTTCAATATAGATTTAAATTAGAAGATAATATTCCATTTGAACAAGATTACTTTTATCATGAATTACAAATAGCTAAAAACACTACCAATTCAGCAGTTTGTTGTGGTACTAATACTTTATTTTCTAGAGAAGCATTAAATAAAACAAACGGATTTGCAACTGGAACAATTTCTGAAGATATTGCTACAGGTATGTTAATAGAATCTAAAGGATACAAATGTATTGCAATAAACGATATAAAAGCATATGGAACATCAACAAATGATTTAGATAGCTTTATAAAACAACGTTCTCGTTGGGCTAGAGGATGTGTACAAATGCTAAAAAAATACAAAATATTAACTTGTAAAGGACTTTCACTACGTCAAAAATTAGAGTACTTATCATGCGTTTCATATTGGTTTTTTGGTGTAAAAAGAATGATTTATTTAATAACGCCTTTACTTTTTAGTATTTTCGGAATTATAATAGTAGATTGCGATTTAAAAACATTTATAGCTATCTGGTTACCGCAATATTTACTTAAAAGATATGTTTTAGATAAAGCAGAACATAATAAACGTTCTGCTACATGGAATAAAATATATGAGACAATTTTATCCCCAATACTTTCAAAAGAAGTTACAAAAGAATTTTTAGGATTTACAAAAACAAATTTTGAAGTAACACCTAAATATATGACTAAAAATAAAAAAATGAGTAAACAAAATAAAAAACTATTATTTAAACATTTAGGTTTATTATCATTAAACATATTAGGTTTAATACTTTGTTTATTAAAATTATACAATAACAACTTAACTATCTATATATTATCACTAGTTTGGACAATTTCTAATATCTTCTATCTTACAATAGCCACTATATTTGATACTAGAATTAAAAATTATAACTATAATAATTTTATTCCAAACAAAATAACCCAATACTCTGCAAAATCAATATTTTTAATATTCTTTAATAGGAGAAAAAAACATGCTTAAAAAAATTTTTAAAAAAAAATATATATTATTAATTATCCTTTCATTAATATTTATAATTTTTTTGACTATAAAATCAAAAAATAAGCCTCAATCCAATACAATAACAGACTCAGGAAAAACTCAAGATTACTCTGTTTCTAAAAATGGTTGGTTAAGTGTTAATTCCACAAATCTACAAAACGAAAAAAAGCAAAATATTCAATTAACTGGATTAAGTAGTCATGGAATACAATGGTATTCTGATATAATTACATATAATAATTTAAAACAATTAAAAAACGACTGGGGCATAAATATATTTAGAGTTGCAATGTATTCAGAAGCTTATATATCTAACCCAGAAGAGCTAAAACAAAAATTAATAAATATTGTTGATTACTGTATTGATTTAGATATGTACGTAATAATTGATTGGCACATACTTAATGACAGCAACCCAAATACTTACTATGAACAATCAAACACATTCTTTAATGAACTCTCAAAAAAATATGAAAGCACACCAAACGTTATATATGAAATATGTAATGAACCAAATGGAAATGTAGTAACTTGGGATGATGAAATTAAACCCTATGCAGAAAAAATAATAAATACTATTAGAACAAATACCCCAAACTCACTTATAATAGTAGGTACTCCTGATTGGTGTAAAAAATTAAAACCTGTGGCTGATAATCCTCTGGATTATGATAATATTGCTTATTCATGTCATTTTTATTCTGGTTCACATGGTAAAGATTTACAAAATGACATAGACTATGCATTGAATAAAAACATATGTATATTTGTATCTGAATGTGGATTAACAGATGCAACGGGCGATGGTCAATTGTATTTTGATGAATTTAACGAATGGATTGATTTTTTAAATAAAAGAAATATTAGTTGGTTATTTTGGTCATTTTCAGCCAAAAATGAATCATCTTCAATATTGCTACCAGAATATACCTTAAATTCTACGAATGAAAATTCTTCTAATAACATAAATAATTATTTATCTGATTCCGGTAAATTTATTAAAAGATTTTTTAAATACGAACAAAAATAAATATTAATAATTTTTCATATATACTAAAAAAGGGACTTTTTATAGTCCCTTTTTATTTATTATTCCAATGTTTTATTCAATTGAACTTTTTTAACATCTTCATCTATAGCAGTATCCACTGCTTCATCAAGCGATTGAGTATTTACTACATCTTCATTATCTTTTTCATCTTTATTTGCTTCTGTTACTTCACAATTTGATGCTGTAGTATCTGTTATTGTATCTGATTCTCCATTAAAGCTATTGTACCCTATTACTTCTGATGCATTATTAGTTGCTTTTATTTTTAAATCTGTTAATGTACAGTTTGTAACTGTAACTGGAAGTAATTTATATGATGAGCTTGTAGTTTTCAAGTCTCCTCCATATCCTATAACTCCTCCTACATATGACATTCCATTTATTTCTGAACCTTCTACAGTACAAGCTTTTATGTATGGAACTGATGCTCCTACAACTCCTCCTACAGATAAATATCCACTTATATTAGAATCTTTGACATTACAATTAGCTATATAAGTATATCCTGTACTATAATTTTTACCATGTCCCAATATTCCACCTATTCCGAATGCAGAATCATTTGTTATTTTAACTTCTGAATTTATAAAATTACAATTTAATATACTTCCATCTGAAAATCCAACAATTCCTCCTGTATATCCATTTGAATTTGAAATATTAGTACTATTTACTTCACAGTCTTTTATTTCTCCTGATTCATTACTGAACCCACCTGTTATTCCTCCAACATTCTGTCCTTCAGATGTTACAGTTATCGTTCCACTAATCATATTAGATTCTTCTATATTTCCATTTGTAGCTCCTACAATTCCTCCTGTTTCACCTTTAATATTGCTTATTTCTACTGATTTAACTTCACATTTACTTATATTTTGTTTACAATTTCCTGCTATTCCTCCTACAGTTTGTAAATTATTTAATGCTTTTATTGTTCCATTGCTTACTTTACATCTCTTTATATTAGAATTTGAATATCCAACTATGCCACCTACTTTTCCTGTTTTATTTTCTAATTTAAATGTTTCAATATTACAATTTATAATTTCACCAGCAATGTTTCCAATTACTCCTCCAATTTCAGCATATATAGAATCTGCACTTATTTCTAATTCTTGCACTATACAATCACTAATATTTCCTTCAGATTGAGCAGTAATTCCTCCTGACAAAACATTTTTATAATTTTCTATTGCTTGTAAATTTGCTTTTATATTTGCTGTAAATTTTACTACCTTACAATCATTTATCAATCCACTATTAGAGAAATGACCTGCAATTCCTCCTGTTTCTGAATACCCTGATACTACATTCATTTTTAAATCATTCACACTGCAACCTTTTACATTATCAACATAACCAGCAATTCCTCCTGCATTAATTTTAGTTGCTGGATTATTATCATTATTATAGATGATTTCTATAGACTTTACGTTACAATTTTGAACTTTTCCTCCGCCTGCATAACCAATTATTCCTCCTACATTACATCCATAATCTGAATAACCAGATACCGGATAATGACATACATCAAATTTTACATTTTCTAAGCTAATATTTTTAGTATTTTTTCCGTATCCTATAGCACCTCCAACATTAGCTTTTTCTTTTGATTTTACACCAATCTTTCCATTCTTTACAAAAACTTCATTTATGTTAGTTGCATTTCCATCATTAAATCCAACAATTCCACCAACATTAGGTTTTGAATCTCCAACAGAATAATATCCATAATTTTCTACTTTTATATTAAATCCATCTATAATTACATCATTTAACTTTTCAATTGAATTTGAGTAACCAAATAATCCTCCAACATTTTTTTCTCCTTCGCAATTTATATCTGTTACTCTTATTTTATTTACTGACCTTATTGTATTATGATTATCTCCTATTAAACCTCCTACTGCATTTTCTGTAGTAGTACTTTCTGTTACTTTTAATCTTGATATAATGTTGCTATTGTTCAAATTTACATTAGAAATATTTCCAGTCCCAATTTGTACCAGTCCTAATATTCCACCTGAAGTAAATCCTGAATATATATCTACATTTGTAGATTCCACATTATCAATATTATATTTAGAAACCTCCATCATTCCTATTATTCCAGCAGCAATATATTTTTTTCTTAAATTAGAATCTTCAGAATTAATATTAATATCACTAATTTTAAAATTACTAATATTAACTGATTCTCCACTTCCAATAAGTCCTATCGCTCCACCTGTATTTTCACCACTTATTTTTGTTGTTTCAGAGCCATTTATTACTGTATTAACAATACTACATGATTTAAATTTATAAACATTTCCAATTAATCCACCAACTGATTTCCAGCCCATAAATTGATAATACGCAGGTGCATCTTCCTCTAATGCCTTAATATTTCTAACCTTGTTATTTTCTAATTTTATTATCTCTACATCATAACATTCACCTATCAATCCACCAATTTCGCTATTTCCATATAATTCTATATTATTTACATCTGAATTTTTCAAAGTTATATCCGCTTTATAATTAACAGTTCCTACAATTCCACCTGTTGCACCATTATAAGCATATTTATTATTTGTTCCTTCTGCTGTTGTTTTTAAATTATTTACTTTTATATTTTCCATTATTAAATTTGATTTTTTACTATATTTTCTGTTTTCTCCTAAAGTTCCAATTATTGAACCAGAAGATGTCTCACCTTTGTATTTTTCTCTATCAAAAATCAAATTATCTGCATTACAATCTTTTACTCTAATTACATCCGCATTTTCAATATATCCTACCATTCCGCCTTGGCAAAATCTATATGAACCATTTTCTCCTGTAGAAAATTTAATATCTTCTACACTACATTCATCAATAAATATATCCTTTGTATTTGATGATACTCCTAATATTCCACCTATATTATCACTATCATTGCTATCATTAGTTTCTAAATCTGTAACTTTACACCCCTTAATCTGTAAAATACCTGATGCACACATACTTCCCATTATTGCAGATACAGATCTATTACTTTGATTTCTTCCAGTCAAAATCATACTGTTGGATTTACAATTCAATATTGAAACAATAGAATCTGAAGTTTCATCTTGAACTGAATAGTATTCGTTTTTATATACTTGACCTACTATTCCTCCTAAAGTTTTCAAACCTCTTAATGTAACTTTTTCTGTATAACAATCCTTTATTATTAGATTTTCAATTCCTGTTTCGCTTGATTCTCTTATTGCTATTCCTAATATTCCTGCTGATATTTTTCCTGATTTTTCCTTTCCTATTCCAGACTCTTTTACATAACAATTATTTATGTTTATATTTTTAGAATTTATCCATCCAACTATTCCAGATGAAATAGTACTTATGCCATACGCTTTATTACTATATATGTTACCTATAGATTCATCATAATAATTATTTATTTCCGATTTTATATTACTACAATCTTTTATATTTGTTTTATTTTGCTTTGCAATTCCCAATATACCAGATGAAACAAAAAGTCCACTTATATCATTATTATTATGACAATCAATTATATTAATATTAGCATCCACATTATATGCTTGCGCTATAATTCCAGATGATTTTATACCTGTTATACTACCCTCATTATAACACCCTTTTAATACAATATTTGATTGTGCATTAGATATAATACCTCCTGCAGTGTTTCCTTGTATTTCTCCAATGTTTTTAGAATTTATAACATTAACATTAACATTTTCTGTCCATGACATTATTCCAGCTGATTCTTCACAGTTATAAGAAGTATCCAAATCACTCTTATATTCTTTATCATAATCTAATTCTGATATTACTTTCCCCTTATTTTCACAATTTTCAATTAAAACTGTATCATCATCATTCACATTAGTCGTTTCACTTACAATACCTGAAGACCTATATTTAGATTCTATAATTCCTTCATTTGTACAACCTTGCACATTCAAGTTTCCTTGTGTTTTTCCTATAATTCCTGCTGCATTTAATGGTTTTTCTACTGTTAAATTTAAGATATCATTTTCTTGTGAAGCAACTAACTTTACATTACCAGTGTTTTTACAATCTTTAAAATTCAAAGTATCCATTACTGGACTAGTAACAATTGCAGTTTGTGTTTCAGTATCTATATTAGTACCTTCAAAATACTTTCCAGAATTACTTGTATTATATGATTCATCTTTTTCTACTTCTTTACTAAACTCTTCTCCTGATAATACTGTATAATTTACATTTGTAGTATATTCTTCTTTTTGTCCATCCCATTTTTTTTCTACTATTAATTTTACATATTTATTATTTATTCCATATGAACTTTGAGCTTCTTTTTGTTCTATATAATACGTATCCGTTCCCAATGTATTTATATCAATATCCGCTACTTTTAAACTTCCTTCTAATAATGTTAAGTTCTCATATTTTATATTTTTGTTAACATCATATATGTTAAATTTTCCATTTTTTAATAATCCCAAATTTTGAATATCTCTATTTTCCAAAATCAATTGATATTTATCAGATATTTTTTTATTTTCTATTATTATTAATATTTTACTATTAACATATGCTACATTTACATTTTTTTGTTCATACTCACCTGTTTTTGCAAATCCTATTAATCCTCCTACATTATAATAACGAGCTGAAACCTCTCCATTATTTATACAACTAATCATACTTATTGTATTATTAGCAAATCCTACCAATCCTCCTACATTTGAATTTTCTCCAATTATTTGAGCATTATTTGTACATTTTGTAATTAAAGCATATCCATTTATATATCCTATTAATCCTCCTACACTATTTGCATCTCCTACAATTTTTCCATCTACACTACAATTTCTTATTGTACCATTTTCAAAATATCCAACTAATGAGCCTATATGAATTGAATCTAATCTTTCTTTAATACTTTGCTCTTTTTCTTCTTTCTTATCATCAGTTACTGTATTACTTACTAAATCTTTAGCCATATCAACTACATCAATTTTTACATTTAACATATTCAAATTTGATATTTCACCAGTTGCTTTTCCAAATAACCCTATATCCAATAAATCTAATTTTGATTTTACATTTATTTGCATATTTGATATAGATTTATTATTACCATTAAATTTACCATTAAAATTTTTTATTGGTACCCAATCATTTTCTTCTAAATTAATATCATTTTCCAATTCATAATTTGCATTTTCAGAAAAAACATAACTTTTTCCATTTATTATTACAGTTTCATTCGTTCCAATTTTTTCTAATTGTTCTCTTGTACTTATTGGAATATATTCGATTGCTTTTTCTTCTTTTTTATCTGTTTCTATTACATTACTATCTACTGTTATTTTGTATTCTCCTGTAATTGCATTAACTATTTTTCTAGTAACTTCTAATTTTATGCTATCTCTTGATAATTTCTCATATCCCTCAGGAGTTTTACTTTCTGATAAATAATATATATCTGTTCCTTCACCAGGCTTTTTTATTATCCCAAAATCTATAATTCCCTCTTTTTCTGTAACTCCCGTTTTTAATACATTCTTATTTTCATCTAGCAACTCAAATTCTGCTCCATTTAGTAATTCCTTTGTATCAATATCTATTTTCTTTATTTCTAATTGATATGATACAATAGTATCTTTTGGAATAACAATATTTTCAAAATCATCATCATCTTCCTGACCTCTTATATATGATTCACTTTTTGAATTAATAGCTTCATCTTTTTTATAATCATTTCCCACAAAGGCTTTAATACTATCATAATTTGAATCTCTATCTGTTTCTGTAGCAGACTCTATTTCTACAATATTTACTAATCTTACATCTTCCAATTCTTTTTTATTTGTAACCTTTAATGTTAAGGATATTTCTTTATATGGTAATTCTCCAGATCCTTCATATCCTGCAATTTCTTCATTTTTTAAATATTCTGTTGTTATCCTTCTATCATTTTCTTCTATATTCCATCCATATTGAATATTATCTGGATCATAATCTATAAAATCTAATCCGTTAGGTATATAAGATTTTATTTTTGTTACCTTATTTGCTTGAATTCCTTCATTATATATTCTTATTTTATATGTTATTATATCTTCTGGTTCTGCAACTACCGGCACTTTTGTATGTTTATATACAAATTCTCCATTTTCATTACTTATAACCGGTTTTCTATCTATACCAACTTCTTTATTATTTATTTTCTCTATATATGTTCTTAAAGTCAAATTAGATTTATATGATACAATTACAACTAATTTTTTATCTTCTAATAACTTGTTTATTCTAAATATTTCACCATTATATTCTTTTAATTCTATAACCTTATCAACTACTGTATTACCATTCGAATCAATTGAACTAGAAATTAATCTTGCATTTTCTAAATTAACATCTTCGTTTATATCTAAATAAAATTCTATATTTAATCCACATTGATAATTTCCTGTTATTAACTCTTTACCTGTAGATTTATCTATAAATTTTATCCCATTATTTGCAGAGAAATTCACATTATGATTACAGTTTTTATAATGTATTCTTCCTAAGAATTTATTTTCTCCTATTTTTACCTCATCTTTATTTTGCTCTATGTATATATCTGTAACAGAACTATCAAATGCATTTTCTCTAATTAAAATATTTTTACCTTTTATTACTATTTTCGAAAACTGGCATAAATTAAATACATTAATTTCAAATCTTTCTACTCCTTCACCTACAACTAATTTTCCTTTTGCTCCACTACAATCATAAAATGCTTCTCTTTCTAATGTTACAACACTATCCGGAATAACTATATCTCCAGATATTTTTGTACATTCCATAAATGCACTATTTTTTATTTCTTTTAATGAATCTGGTAATTTTAAACTCTCAAGATTATAACAATTATAAAATGCATATGAACCAATTGATGTTAAACTTGTTCCAAAATCAATTGTCTTTATTCCTGTACAATTTTCAAAAGCATTTCTTTCAATTTTTTGCAAAGAGTCTGACAATTTTAAATTTATAATCTCTCCACATCCACTAAAAGATTCAATTCCAATTTTAACTATATTATTTAAATTAACATTTTCTAAAGTTAATGAAGAGCAGCCTTTAAATGCTTTATCAGGTATTTCTGTTATTGTATCTGGAATTGTTACATCTTTTAAACTTATACAATTTTCAAATACACTTTCTCCAAGCTTAGTCACTGTATTAGGTACTTCATAATTTTTTAAAGACTTGCAATTAGCAAAAGTTTCACTAGGAATACTAGTAGTTTTATCTGACAATTTTACTTCTTTTAAATTTTGACAATTAGAAAATACTCCTGATCCGAATTCAATTACCGTATTGGGAATTTCTATTGAAACAAAACCTGTATTACAAAATGCCTCTTGTTCTATTTTTATTACACTATTAGGTATTGTAATTTTATTTAATTCCGTGCAACCATAAAAAGCTCTAGCGTTTATCTTTTTAACAGTATCAGGGATCTTTACCATATGAACTAAATTCCTATAATCTGCTTTTGATACTAACGGTTTGAAATACCCATACCCACCTCCTATACTAGTAACAGCATGTCCATCTAAACTTGAAGGAATATCTATATATGTCATAAAAGATGAAGATAAATTTTTATTTTCATATCCAGATATATACACATCTATAGCTTCATCGCCATCTAAAGTATATGTCCATATGTTTCCGTCACCATCTGCACATGTATATGTTGCTTTGGTTGTAGACATCAAAAACATTAATAATGATATACTTATTATAAAAATTAACACTAATGCTATAATTTTCTTTTTCATCATCGTTCTCCCTTTATTTTCAATTTTGCTATATCTAGCTTTTTATATATTAATTATATTATTATATATTTAAGTTTTATTTACAATATATGTATAATACTGCACATATATAAATCTTTTCTATATGTTTAGGGATATACGTTTCATGGCTTTTAATACCTATTATTTACATTTTGTTTATTTTTTTATTACATTTATATATCTAAATCAAAATATTACTAGGGATAACTGCATTAAAAGCATTCTAAATAAAGATTTTTATTTTAGGCAAAAAAAAGATTAATATAATCAAATATTAATCTTTTTTATATAATTATTCCAATGTTTTATTCAATTGAACTTTTTTAACATCTTCATCTATAGCAGTATCAACTGCTTCATCAAGCGATTGAGTATTTACTACATCTTCATTATCTTTTTCATTCGTATCTGCTCCTATTACTTCACAATTTTCTACTGTAGTATCTGTTATTGTATCTGATTCTCCATTAAAGCTATTGTACCCTATTACTTCTGATGCATTATTAGTTGCTTTTATTTTTAAATCTGTTAATGTACAGTTTGTAACTGTAACTGGAAGTAATTTATATGATGAGCTTGTAGTTTTCAAGTCTCCTCCATATCCTATAACTCCTCCTACATATGACATTCCATTTATTTCTGAACCTTCTACAGTACAAGCTTTTATGTATGGAACTGATGCTCCTACAATTCCTCCTACTGCCATTTTACCTTGTATTGTTGAGCCTTTTACTTTACAACCAACTACATATGTGTATCTGTTACTTAAATTAGTTCCTTGTCCTACTATTCCACCCAAACCAAATGCTGAGTCTGAAGATACAGATATATTAGAGTCTATAAATCTAGAATTCTTAATTGTTGCTTCTCCATATCCTGCTATTCCTCCTGAATAATATCCAACATTGTACATATTTGTTCCATTTACTTCACAATCATCTAATTCTGCACTTATATTAACAATTTTACCTACTATTCCTCCTAATTGTGCTGAATTTCCTGTTGAATTTATAGTTCCATTTATTACATTACATTTTGTTATATTTTTATTTGAATATCCAACTATTCCTCCAACATCACCACTTGCATCTGCTGTCATATTTAAAGAATTAGTATTACAATTTATAATTTCACCACTTGTTTGTCCAACTATTCCTCCAATGTTTTTACTAGCAATAAAACTCAATTTTCCATTTAATACATTACAATTTTCTATGTTACCAGAAGAATAAGCAGCTATACCTCCCATATACTCTGCAAGATTTTGCCCTTTTGTTATTATTGCATTTAATGAATCTGTTGTAGAATTTGTAATATTAGCATTTAAATTGCCTACTATTCCTCCAAAAAATCCTTGTGTTGCAATGTTTATTTCTCCATTTGATACTTTACAATTATTTATATCACCAAAAGACATTCCTACTAAACCACCTTGCGCTGACACACTATTATTTATTGCTTTTGTTGTATTAATATTTACTAAATTAGTTGTACAGCCATCTATACCATTTTCACTGTAGCCAACTAATCCTCCTATATTTCCAGTACTTACCTGTAGTTTTATTTCACCATTAGTTATGTTACAATTTTCTACTTTACCACTTACATAACCTGCTAATGCACCTATATTATTATTATAATCTGATGTAATATCTAGATTTATTTGATCTGCATCACATTCTATTACATCATTAAATGACATTCCAACTACACCTCCAACAGTTGAAGTATTTGTTGTTGTCATCGTTAAATTACTTATTGTGCTATTTTTTATTGTACCATGAGTAAGACCTACTATTCCCCCACTAACACACTGCTTGCTTGTATTAATTTTTATATCTTTAACACTAGAATTACTAACAATTCCACTAGTATCTATATTGTTTCCTAATATTCCTCCAGCAGAAGTTGCATTATTTAATTCTATATTCTCTACCTTAGCATTATCTATTATAATTTTAGAATTAGCAAAGCCTACTATTCCTCCTATGTTTCTACCACTATTAGTTTCAGTTTTTTTAATATTAATCAATAAATCTTTTACTTTAACATTTGATATTTTAGGTCTAGAACTATATGTACTTTGGCCTATTATTCCTCCACTATTTTCATTTGAATCTATATTAATTTTATTAATTTCTATATTATCAAATTCTGATTCCCCAGAATCTTCTAAATCTCCCACTATTCCTCCAGCAAAAGAATTTGATTGTCCAACTAAATCAATTTCTGATAAACTAATATTTTTAACATTAACAATATTTTTTGAAATCGCTATAATACCAGAAACATCACTAGCAGCAGTTAATTTCATATTATTTATCGTTACATTATTAATGTCAGTTTTTGCTTTTGTACATCCAATCAATCCGCCAGCTCCTCTTTCGGCTGTTGTTTGTGTTTTGGTTTCATTATCTGATATTATACTACAATCACTAATGTTTAAATTTTTTCCATCAGTTATACCTAAAATTCCACCAGCAAATGGCACATTTGTTTCTAATTTTGTTAAATTTGTTATATTAATATTTTTTATATTTAATGTGTTAGCATAACTTCCTTGATATGCAAGTATTGTTCCAATAGTATTAATATAATAACTTGATGATTTATTCGAAGTAATTTCTGAATTTGAAACATTAATATCACTTATTTCAGCATCTTTTACTGCATAAGCCATTACTCCGCTTGTAACATTACCAGCATATAATTTCATATTGTTTATTGAAATATTATTTATTCTTGTATAATCTCCTTCATTTGTACCAACAATTCCTGCATTTGCATAACTTCCATTAACATCAAATGTACAATCATCTACACTTGAATTTATAACTTTCAATGTATTTCCTTTTTGGTCCAAATATCCTACCATTCCACCAAAATTATCTGTACTATTTGAATTTGTTATATTTATATCTTTTAAATTACATCCATCAACTAATATTGATTTATTTTCAGAACTATATCCTAACATTCCACCAAAATTGCTCTGTGTTTGTATTTTAGAAGAAATAAATTTAGAATTTTTTACTATTATTGTTCCATTCATTCTAACCATATACGCAATTCCTGAGCCAATTCCTCCAGAAGCTTTAGCATTATTAACTTCACATGAAACCACTGATAATATTGGATTACTATCATTTGACATTCCATATTCTTTATCTATTTTAGCAATTATTCCTGCAACATCTCCATAACTAGAATCAGAATTTAATACAGAATCTTTAACATTACATTTTGCAATAGTAACATTTAATACAGAGTCATTTACTCTTGCCATTCCAACTATACCACCAATATTGCTTCCTCTACTATTAGAAATCTCTTCAGTATCGCAGTTAGTAATTGTTATATTTGAATTTGCAAATGCTAACATTCCTCCAAAATTCGTATTTGTTGTTATATTACATTTATTTACTTTACATTTATCTATAAATATTTTATCTAGTTGTGCATATGCTACTATTCCTGATGTTTGATCACCTATTATATTACCAGTATTCTCACATTCAGATATTCTCACAATACCATTTTTATTTATAGCATGAGCCATTATTCCTGCTGCATCTTTAAAACCATTTTCAGAACTGAAAACTGCTCTTATTTCTCCTGTGTTTTTACAATTATTAATTGTTATTTGTTTTCCTTCTGCTTCTGCAACAATACCACCAGTAGTTGCAGCATTTATATCTGCTGTATTTTTAGAATCTATTATAGTAACCATCGTATTTGTAGTTCTTCCAACAATACCAGCACTTTCTATTGAACTTGGTTCTAAGTTTCCATTATTTGAACAATCACTTATTTTTAAATATTGTTCTTTTCCATCTTCCTCTAATGTTTCTCCAATTATTCCTGAACTTCTCTTTGAATTAATCATTGCATCATTAGAGCATTTACTTAAAACAACATTTCCTGTTGTTTTAGCAATTATACCAGCAGCATTATAATCTCCAGCTATAATATTTCCTGTATTTGTACTATTTTTTACACTTATAGTATCTATAACTGGGCTCATAGATACATATGTTCCAGCATCTGTATCCACATCTATTCCTGTATAATATTTTCCAGAGCTACTTGAACTATAAGATTCATCTGTTGCAGTTTCTTTTTCAAATTGTTCTTTTGTTAATACTTTATAATCAACAGAAACATCATATTTTTCATTTATACCATCCCAAGTTTTTAATACAATTAATTTTACATATCTATTGTTTACATTATAATCATTTTGTGCTTGTACTTGTTCAATATAATATGTATCTGTTCCTAGTTTTTTTATATCAATATCAGCAACCTTTAGTGTACCATCATCTAAAATAACATTTTCATATTTTACTTTTTTAGCAACATCATATATTGTAAATTTACCTTGTTTTAATAATCCCAAAGTATCAATATCACGATTTTCTAGTGTTAAACTATATTTGTCACTTATTTTTTTGTTTTCTATCAAAATTGTTATTTTACTATTTATATAAGCAATATTTATATTTGTTTGTTTATATTCTCCACTTTTTGCATATCCTACTATTCCACCAGCATTATACTTTTGTGCTACTATTTGGGCTGTATTTGAACAATTTACAACACTTATAGAGCTATTAGCCCAACCTATTAGTCCACCAGCATTTGAGCTAGATGATGTAACAGCTACATTATTAGTGTCTTTAGAAAGTAACATATATCCATTAGAATATCCTACAAATCCACCTGTACTATTAGAATCTGCATATATTTGACCACTTACAGTACAATTTCTAATTGTTCCTGTTTCAAAATATCCAGCAATTCCTCCAACATGTACACTATCTAGTCTTTCTTTTATTTCGTCTTCTGTTGCTTTATCTCCTAAATCTTTCTTCATATTTGGTACTGCAATATTTATATTTTCCAATTTTAAATTAGAAATCTCACCAGTTGCTTTACCAAATAATCCAATATCTCTAATTCCATTTGCATTTTCAACATTTATTATTAGTCCATTAATAGTATAATTATTTCCATTAAATTTTCCATTGAATTCATTAATTGGAGTCCAAGGCCCTTTTACTGATAAGTCTATATCATTTTTTAATTCATAATTTGCATTTTTTGAAAATGTATATTTTTGTCCATCTATAGTAATCTCTTCATCTGAACCTATTTTTTCTAATTGTTCTCTTGTTGTTATTGGAATATATTCTGATTCCTCTTTTGCCTTTTCTGTTTCTATAATATTACTTTTTACAGTTACTCCATATTCCCCAGTTTCTATATCTTTAATTGTTCTTGTAACCTCTATACTAATTTTATCTTTTGTTATCTTTTCATATCCCTCTGGAGTTTTTACTTCTGAAATATAATACCTGTCCACACCTGCTCCTGGTTTTGTTATAATACCAAAATCAATAATTCCTTCTTTAGCTGTAACTCCTTTTTTTAGAACTTTTTCATTTTCATCTAATAAATCAAATTCTGCTCCATTTAACAATTCCTTTGTATCCATATCTATTTTTTTAATTTCTAATTGATATGAAACCTTTACATCTTTAGTTAATAAAACATTCTCAAAATCATCATCTTCTTCATTACCTTTTACATATGTATCTGATGTTGAATTTACAGCTTCATCATACTTATATGTACTATCAACAGAATTTGTTATATTTCCATAATTTGAATCATTATCCTCAGATGTAGCAGATGCAATTTCTGCAATATTAACAAGTCTTACATCTTCAACTTGTTTTTTTGCAGTAACTTTAAGAATTATTGGCATTTCTACATATTGAGGTAAGCCTGTTCCATCATATCCTGCAATTTCTGTATTACTTAAATAATTACTACTTGCTATTTTGCCATCATCTGACAATGTCCAACCATATTCTATATTAATTTTGTCATATTCTACCAATTCTAAACCATCTGGTAAATATTCTTTAACATTAGTTACTTTAGTTGAAACTCCACCTTCATTATATATTCTAACCTTACAAGTTATTAAATCATCACTATCTACAACAACTGGTTGTTTTGTATGTAAATAATTTATTTTTCCATTTTGTATAGTTATCTTTGGTTCTCTAGATATTCCAACATTCACATCATTTATATCACTTATAAATGTTCTTAATGTTAAATCTGCCTTTTGAGACATATTTAATATTATTACTTTTCTATCAAATAAAATATTTGATAATCTATATGATTCACCATTATATTGGCTTAATGCAATATTTTTATCTATAGTTTCTTTTCCATTTTCATCAACAGACATTACTATTAAAGATAAGTTTGCAGTATTAGCATTATTTGCAATATCTAAATAAAACTCAATATTTGATTCACAATCATATTCTTTAGTTTTTAATATATTATTTGTTGATTTTTCTTTTATATCAATTCCAGTTACTCCAGAAAATACAACTTTATGTTTGCAATTTTTAAAATGGATTCTTCCTTTAAATAAATTTTCTGTAATATTAACATCATCTTTGTTTTGATCAATCCAAATATCTGTTACTGTATCTGAAAATGAATTTTCTTTTATTGAATTTATCATACCTTTTAATGTAATTCTAGAAAAATTACATTGTGAAAAAGCATAATCACTTATATCTACAACACCTTCACCAATAACTAATTTTCCATTTAAAGATTCACATCCATAAAATACTTTTTCGCCAATACTTGTTACACTATCAGGAATATTCAAATCGCCTACTAATCCACTACACCCTTGAAATGCTGATTGGTCCAAAGTTTCCAATGTGTTAGGTAATATTATATTTTTTAACGAATAACAATTATAAAAAGAATTTTCTCCTAATCTTGTAATTGATGTTCCTAAATTGATAGATTGAAGATTTATACAATTTTCAAATGCACTTTCTTCTATCTCATTAACTGTTTTTGGTAAAATTATACTTTCTAAACCTCTACAATTATAAAAAGCTCTATAATTTATATATGTAATATCAGCTTTAAAATTTATAGTGTTTAAAGCTGTACAATCCTCAAAAAAGTATGCTGGTATTTCTGTTATTTTATCATTCATTGTAACAGTTTTTAATGCAGTACATCCTTGAAAAACGCAATCTCCCATATCAGTAGCATTTTCTGGTAAAGTTATATCAGTTAAGCTAGTACAATCATAAAATGCAGCTAATCCAACAGATGTTATCCCAGTTCCAAATTCAATCTTAGAAAGACGTTCACATGCCCAAAAAGCTTTATCACCTATTGTTGTTACAGAACTTGGAAATGATATTTCGTTAAGTATAGTTTCTTGAAAAGATTTTGCACCTATTTTTATCAATGTTTGTGGAAATTCTATTTTTGCTAAATCTCTACAACGATAAAATGATCCTTCACCAAGTTCTTGTACATTTGATAAATTTACATAATTTAATGACAAACAATCACCAAATGCATAATCTCCAATTTTAGCAACTCCACTTGGAATAAGTACCTGTTGTATATCTGTACAATTTTCAAAAGAATGGTTTCCTATTGTTGTAACCGAATCTGGAATAGTAATTTTTTTCAAATTTCTACTATTACGAAATGTATAATTTTCTATTCTCGTTACAGTTCTTGGAATACTAACTTCCCTTAATACAATATCTTCATAAGATGATTTTTTACCTAATATCGTATAATTAGATTTTCCTGATCCTATACTTGTTACTGTCAACCCAGATATAGTTTCTGGTATTTTTAAATCTTCAACATATTCATTTAATCTATATGAGGAAACATAAACATTTGTTGCTTCTGTTCCATTCTTTATATAACTCCAAGTTATACCTGTTGAATCATCTGTATAAGTAGTTGCATTAACTGTTGATATTAAAAATGTTAACAATGATATAATTATTATACACATTAATGATAATGCTATAATTTTTTTCCTCATTACATCCTCCTATTTATTTTTATTTTTTAATTTTACTAAAACAATTGCAATAGCTGTTAAAATTAATATTAAACCTATTATTTCTAATGTATAAGCTACAGCTCCCGTTTTTACTCCAATAATAATAGTAGCTTTACCAGTATCATTATTATTTTCTAAATCTTTTAAATTATCTTCATTATAATATAAGCTTATTTTTGCAGTATTGGTTTTCGCTCCTAAATTTGATTCACTAAGTTTACTCTCACAATTAACTGTTATATTTTGGCTTTCACCTGGTTTTATTAATTTATTTGAAAGTTCATCTGTTGTTATTTCTTTACCATTAACTTTCCATTTTGAATTTTTATTTTCAGTTATATATTTAAAATCATTTGGTAAATAGTCAACTATCTTCTTTGCATATCCAGCAACTTCACCAACATTTTTTACAGTAATCTCATACTCTACTTCTAAACTTGTATTTTTTATTTGTTTTGCTGGAATTTCTATTTTTAATATTCCATCTTTTTTTGGTGCTTTCTTAGTTGTTGTTGATTTATTATCTTTTACTATTACTTTTTTTACTTTTTTCTCAATCTCTAAATCAAATTTTGCTTTTTCTTCATCTTTTTTATCTTCTTTAACTTTATTTTTTGTATATACATAAATAACAGTAATATCTTCAGTTTTATATGTACCTTTAATATTGCCTTTTATTTCTTTAAATGTATATCCTTTTATATCTTTTCCTTTTTCTTCTAAAGTATATTCCTCTCCTATTACTCCTGTTTGAACTACTTGCTTTTCAATCTCTTTTCCTTCTGTATCTTGGTATTTCTTTATTACATTTCCATAATTAATATCTTTTTCATATATATATGTTACAATAATATCTTCTTTTGTATATTTACCTTTAATATTACCTTTTACTTCTTTAAATGTATATCCTTTTATATCTTTTCCTTTTTCCTCTAATGCATATTCTTTTCCAACTTCATCTTTTATATTTTCATCATTTTCAATTTGGTTTCCATTTACATCTTGATATTTTTTTATAATTTTTCCAAATTCAACTTCTTTATTTTGTATTTCTACTATTATTTCGCCATTTTCTACATATGCCT
Organism: uncultured Clostridia bacterium; assembly: GCA_934133175.1. Taxonomy (GTDB): domain Bacteria; phylum Bacillota; class Clostridia; order TANB77; family CAG-508; genus CAG-269. The sequence continues at coordinate 22,411 of CAKPAX010000016.1, forward strand.
TTAGTCCTTGAATATCATCATATTGAATATCTATTTGATATAAATTAGTTGAATCATTTAAAGTCTTGATCATTTTTATTGAAATATCTTTATCTATTACTGATATGAAATTTTCTGGGAATTTTGTTTGTTTAATATTATATGTATCTGTACCAACCTCTCCTACTGTTAATGTTCCAATAACAAAACTTTGTCCTTGTGATACATCTTCTTTTATAACTTTGCCAGTTTGATCTGTTATTTTATATCCCGTATTTGTTAATATTTTTCCATCTGTTGATTTTGTTATAATTTTAAAATTATATTTACTTAATTTCTTTTCATTAAGTATTTGAACTGTTATCTTTTTATTTTCATTATTTACATTAACTATATTTCCAGCATTTTGATACACAAATGTTACTACTATATCATTGCTAGAATAATTTCCTGTTTTATTTATAGGATCCACTCCATATGCTGTATATCCACTAATATCTTTTCTTTCAATGTTATATTCTTCACCTAAGTAATCCACATATTCATCAGCTGTTTTTATTTCTTTTCCTGTTGTATCAACGTATTTCACTATTACTTTTCCAGTTTGCATATTTGCTGTACTTCTAGATTCACTAGTTTTTATACTAGTTATTTGTGATTCCTCCGATTTTTGCATTGAAATAGTCACAGAATTGTTAAAAACTATTCCTCCGACTAAAGAAATTAGTCCTAAAACAAACAATATAATTTTCACATAATTTTCTTTGATTTTTTTCTTCATGGTATCCCCCTATATCTTTGTATATATATTTATATTATTATATATTTTATTTTTCTTTGCAATAGAGAGATATTATAGCAGTATTTATATACATTATAATATCCTAGGGAAATATATTTTAAGACATTTTTTTCTTATTATTTACATTTTTTTTATTTTTATATTACAATTATTTTAAATAAACCACATTTTTCTAGGGATATCTACATTACATGGTTTTATATAACAAAGAACAAAAGCGGACATTAATAACTTTTGTACTTATTAAAACATTTTGAAGTCCGCGTCTTTGTTCGTGCGTGAAATTTGCAAAGCAAATTTCTGTGCAATATATTTATATTATAGGAAGTTCGGAGAACTTTCCTATAATATAAAAAAAGACTAATATAAAATATTAATCTTTTTATACATATTTTAATATTCTTCATGCCCTCTTCTATCTATAGCATAACTACTTCCCATAACAGATTTAGCAATATGCTTAACTTGAGCTCCAAGTTCTCCAATTTCCAATATATTCTTAAATCTTCCTTTTTCAGCAGTAACAACTCCTATTGAAACAGAAGTTAATGGAAATTGCTCCACTATTCCTTTTCTATTTTCTACTTCTATATATCCTCTTTCAGCATCTTCATCTGTAAAAAATCCAGTTACATTATTATCAAAAGCTACAATAATATCTTGACACAATTTTTCACAATTTAATTCTGGAACAATTGCTACAAAATCATCTCCTCCAATATGTCCAACAAAACTATTCTCTGCTATATCTTTATGAACACTTTCTAATATTATTCTAGCTGTAAATTTAATTATTTCATCACCTTTTAAAAATCCGTACAAATCATTATATGCTTTAAAATTATCCAAATCAACATACAATATAGAAAATCTTTCTTTATTTAATAATCTCTTCTTTAATTCTGCATGTATTTGTACATTTCCAGGAAGACCTGTTAATGGACTTATTCTTCTATTTATCGAAAGCAATCTATTTATGTTCTTTACTGTAAAATACAAATATTCCTCATCAACTGGTTTTTTTATGTAATACTCTATTGATTCTTTTAATACACTTACTCTATGACTTTTATCAGAATTAGATGACACTACAATTACAGGTGTTATTGTATTATCCTCATCTCTTCTAATCTGCCTACATAATTCCACAACATCTCTATCAATTGCATCTTCATTAATTATAATTAACGAAGGAATATTTTTTAATGCTAAATCTATTTGTTCTGTTTTTACACTTATAAATTTATACTCTGTATCATTTTTAAATAATTCTCTAAATACAACTATAGAAGAATCATCATCATCAATAATATATATCTCTTGTACCATTTTATCCTCCAACTTTTTTCTTATTATATATATATGATAAATTATTTCAAGTCTTTTTTAGTATTTTTTATAATTTCTTTATTTCTTTTTACTCTATTTTTAATATCTAACTTATGGTTTAAAATTTCCGTAATCTTGTCTGATTTCATTGTTGGAAAAGCTCTTTTTAATCTATAAATTCTTCGATATAATTTTCTAATAAATTTTTCTCTCTTTTTGTTTAAGCCATCAATTATAGATTGAATACTTCCTTTTGATTTATCAATTGTTTTAGTTATAATTTTTACTTCTTCCAATTTATCTTTTATCTGTTCATTTAATTCTTCTATATATTTTAATGCATTATCTATTTGAATAATACTTATAACACTTATAATATAATCAATAACTATTAATATAGATATTACTAAAGAAGAATAAATTATAATTTTTTCATCTATCAGATTTAATTCTTTATTAACCAATGGGTTTATTATATCTATAAACAATACTCCTAAAATAGCCCAATAAATAGAATTTTTTAAGCACACTCTTCCATGAATATTAAACTTAACATTTGAGTAATCCCAATACTTAGTCTTAAATATTTTTTCTAATAAAAATCCAACTATATATTCCCATATTGATAAAATAATAAATGACATAAAAAATAATAATATAATGTTATTTTTAAACTCTCCTAAAACCAAAATCATTATCAATGCACCTATTCCATATATAGGACAAAAAGGACCATTTAAAAATCCACTATTTACCAACTTTTTTTGTAAAACTGTTTTATATACAGATTCCAAAAGCCATCCACAAAAAGAATATAATATAAAACAGGCCAATAAATTCCAAAAATTTATTTCCATATATCTCCCTCTATTTACAACTTAAAGGTTGAAAGCATATAAAACTTTCAACCTTTATCTTTGATATTACTTCTTTGTACATTTTGCACTAAATGTAGCAGTCAATCCATCAGTATTATATACTGTAACTTTTATTAAATTTTCTCCATCTACTAATGGATATGAAAATTGTATTTCTTTTTTATTTACATTAAGTGAGTATGGTTGTCCATTAAGTGTAAATTCTATTTTTTCTATTTTTTCATTATCACTTGCATTTATAATAAAGTTCTTTCCATCTGTTTTTACATCAAGTTTTGGTTTTGTTACACCTTTGACTTCCTGTTGTTTTGTTGTTGTTTTATTATTTATATCTACTGCAACAATCGTAAGTGTATGCAATCCCTTTGGAATTTCAATAGTTTGTTCATATGTTGTATTTCCAACCTCAACCTTTCTTTCTTCTTCTTCATCCCATCTATATGTTACATATGATATTTTATTTGTTCCTGTTATTGAAGCTTTTATATTTGTTCCTTCTGAATCAATTGTTATTTTTGGATCTTCTTCTGCAACATATTTTCCTTCATATTCAGCTTGTGTTCCATCAACATCAATAGCTGTAACTTTTAAATTATTTGTTCCTATTGGAATATCTATTACCTTTTGTATGTATGCACTACCTTCCCCATTTAATTCTTGCTCGTTTTCTCCATTCCAAGAATAAGTATATTTGCTAATTTGTTTTTTGTGTTTTATATTTATTGTTATAGTATCATCACCATTATTTTCGACAGTAATAGTTGGTTTAACAACTTCCTCTTGAGTAGTTTTTTTGTTATCCTTTAATAATGCATAAGCTCCTGTTCCAGCTAGTCCAACACCAAAAACTAACATACATATTGCAAATATTTTTAATACTTTTTTTATATCAACAGGTCCGTTTACTACTTTTTTTATTTTCAGTAAATAATATTTGGTTCATATATCCACCTCTTTTGTTCTACTACGGAAAATTATATCATAAGGTTTTTTTAATGTAAAGAAAAAAGATAGAAGATTTTAAAATCTTCTATCTTCTATTTATATTTTACAATACAAACTTTTTAATTAAAACAATTCCTCCAGCTAATGTAATAAGTATTACTCCTCCTAATACAAAGTATATTGTATCTATTGTATATTCACCTAATTTGATTGATAACATAACAGGCGCATCATCTATATCGTCTTCTCCTGGTTTCTTGTTATCTGGTGTTGAATCTCTATCTGGAACATGTTTATCATTATAATCTTCTGATATTTCGGCTGTATTTACTTTTAATCCCATATTATCTGTTCCATTAATCCATGTTAATGTAACTTCAACTGTTGCACTTTCACCTGGTTGTAATAATGTCTTTTCTAATAATCTTGTAGATATTACATTATTTCCTTCATCTGTCCAACCTTTATTATCTTCTGCCACAAATTTTAATCCACTTGGTACATAATCTGTTATTTCTTTTGCATATCCAGCTATGTCACCTTCATTTGTTACTCTAATTTTATAAACAAATTTTACTGTAACATTAGATAATTTTTTTCTATCCAAATCTACTTTTACAATTTCCTCTGGATCATCTTCTGCTTTATGTCCTGTATTTGTTACTGTTTGTTTTCCATTTTCAATAACAATTGCTTGTGTTACCCATTTTCTTAATGCTAAATCGAAATATTGAACTTTAACATGTTCTACATCTTGATCATCTTCTCCATCATTCCATTCATCTGGTATTGAATCAATATCATCAATTGGATTTCCATCTTCATCAGCATCATCTGAAATTTGTGCATGGTTTGTAATTATATAATCTGAAGATTTTGGATCTTTTACTTTAAATGCAATTTTTAGATTTCTATAATCTGGATTTGTATCACTTATTTCAGCACTACTATCAAATGCTTTTAATAGATTTTTTCTTCCTGTTGCTGTTTCTTGTTCTTTTGATAAATAATCTGTTGTTACTTTTACTGCCTTAGAAACATCTGCTGTTTCTTTTCCATCTTTATCTATCATTACCCATCTATATTCTTTATTAGTTTTATTATCTGGTAAATATTCTAAGTATTCTGGTATATCATCTGTTACTTTTGTTGCATATCCATTTAGTTTTCCTTCATTATATACTCTAATTGTATATGTAACTGTATCACCAACAACTACTTCTAATGGAGTTTTTGGATGTTTATATGTTATTTTTCCATCTTTATATTCTACTTGTGGTATTCTTGATGTAACAGCTTTTCCACTTATATCTGTAATGAATTTTCTTAATGCTAAATCAAAATATTGTAATTTAATATTATCATAATCTTCATCATCTTCATATTTTACCCATTTTTTAGTATCTGAATCTCTATCTTTAGCTTCTTCTTTTCCATCACTATATGTTGATTTAGATATTTCGGCTTCATTTCTTATTATTTTATCATAAGTATCTGGAGCTGTAACTTTTAACATAATTGATACTTCTTTATATGATAATCCAGATCCTTTTCCATCATCGTTTATACTATCAAATGCTTTTAATAGATTTCCATTCTCTGTTGTTTCTGTTTCTTTTGATAAATATGTACTTTCTACAAATTCTATTTTTCCATCTTTATTTATATCACTATCTTTAAAAGTCCAATAATAATTTGAGTTAAATTCTATTGCTTTTTTATCTTCTTCTGATAAATCTTTAGCTTTATCAAAGTTTAATGTTCCATCTGTATTTGTTACTATATCATTTGACCAAACAAACTCTAATCCATATGGTATATCTTCTGTTATTTCAGAAGCATATCCATCTAAATCACCTTCATTATATATTCTAAATGTATATGTTACATAGTTTCCATGTCTTACTAACAATGGATCTTTACTTACTGTATATTCTGCTGTTGTTTCTTCACCTGATTTTAATTTACTAGAATCTACACTTGTAATTGTTCTTCCTTTTGATGTATCTCCATTAATTGCTGTTATGTATTTAACTAATTTTAAGTCAAATATTTTTGGTAATAATACTAATTTTTCAAAATCATCATCATCTTGTTTTCCTTTATAGAAATATTCTGAATCTGTTAAATCATCTTTATTTGAGTCATTTCCTTTATATCCTTGTTCTTCTGTTAATAATCCATCTGCTGTGACATCTGGCTTTGTTGATGGTTCAGAATCTCTATCTGATCCTGTTTGATCTGTTATTGTTAAATCATCTACTTTATTGTATTCTTCGCTTATCCATGCAACATTTGTTAATACTTGTTGTTTTGAACTAGATTCTAAATAAACTGTACATTCAATTTCAATTGTATCTCTATCTAAAGTTCCTGTTGTATATGCTTTTAATTCTGTTATTGTTTTTGTTTTATCTAATTTAAATATTACTTTATTTGTTGTTTCATCATATGTTACTACATATGTATTACCCTTTGTAGATGTAACTACATCTCCTGTTTTTAAATTACTTTTTAATCCTGTTGGTAATTGATCTGTTATTTCTGTTGCATAACCATCTTTATCACCTTCATTATATACACTAATATTATATGTAACTTTACTTCCTGTTTTTATTTGTACAGGATCTTTTTTATGTTTATAGCTTGCTGTTTCTTCACCTTTGTCTAATGTATTCTCTGTATCTATATTTGGTATTCTTGTACTTTGTAGTTCTGTTCCATCTACTTTAACTATATATTTTCTTAATGCTAAATCGAATTTAGCTGGTAATAATACTAATTTTTCAAAATCATCGTCATCTTGTTTTCCTTTATAGAAATATTCTGAATCTGTTAAATCATCTTTATTTGAATCATTTCCTTTATATCCTTGTTCTTCTGTTAATAATCCATCTGCTGTGACATCTGGCTTTGTTGCTGGTTCAGAATCTCTATCTGATCCCTTTTGGTCTGTTATTGTTAAATCATCTGTTTTATTATATTCTTCGCTTATCCATGCAACATTTGTTAAGTATTTTTTATTTGTAGTTGTACTTTCTGTAACAGTACATTCAATTTCAATTGTATCTCTATCCAATTTTCCTGTTACATAAGAACTTAATTCCTTTACAGTTTTTGTTTTATCTAATTTAAATATTACTTTATTTGTTGTTTCATCATATGTTACTACATATGTATTACCCTTTGTAGATGTAACTACATCTCCTGTTTTTAAATTACTTTTTAATCCTGTTGGTAATTGATCTGTTATTTCTGTTGCATAACCATCTTTATCACCTTCATTATATACACTAATATTATATGTAACTTTACTTCCTGTTTTTACAAGTACTGGATCTTTTTTATGATTATAGCTTGCTGTTTCTTTACCTTTATCCAATGTATTTTCAGTATCTATATTTGGTCTTCTTGTATTTGTGTTTTGTAGTTCTGTACCATCTACTTTAACTATATATTTTCTTAATGCTAAATCAAATTTTCCTTCTACTGTCATTACAAATGGTAAATCGTAACTTTCATTTTTTACTTCTGGTGTTATAATTGGTTGATCACCATTTGTTGTTGTATCAACATATATTGTAGCTGATTTTGTTGTATATTTAACATTAAATTTTATATTTACTTTATTATTTACTGTTGTTTTTGGTACAGATATATAAAATTCTTTTCCTATTAATTCAGAAACTGTTTTTTGTGTTAATGCTTTTCCTGTACTATCCACAAAACTATAATCTGTAACCGCATTTCCATTATTATCTGTTATTTTTAAAGATATTTCATTTACTAAATCATTTGCTTTATCCAATTTTATTGGACCTGCAACATATCTGTTTCCAATTTCAGTTGCTGTCAAATTTGAATTTGATGTTGTAGTAATTGGTTTTCCTAATGTATTTGTTGTACTATTATAATTACTTGCATTATCATTAGCAGAATCAACTAAATAATTATATAATATAGCAATTTGTTCTGCTCTTTCTGCCTCTGTTTGACCTAAATTAGTTTTATTAGTCATTGGATAATATGCACTACCATCTTTAGTATAATAAAGCCAATTTTTTCCTTTTCCATATTTATCAAATATTGTTCCATTATTTGTAAAATGCCATAATGCCATTTGTTGAGCTACAACTACATCATCTTCTGTTAAAATTGTTGTATATCCATCTCCACTAGTAGCTCCATATGTTACCATACTTGAATAGTCATGTTTTCCAATATAATATACATAATGATAATTTCCATCATCATCTTGAAAATATTCTCCATCTGGTAATTTACATTTATCTATTCCAGCTTTAGCTAATAATGCCATTTTATCACTTTCTGTTGATGTTCCTTTTATATATAAGTTATCAATTAAATATAATATTTGTTTATAATATTGTCCATTTGCAATTTCTTTTACATATGTATGTGTACTATTTGCCATTTTATCTTTTTCTCTTATGTCACAAAGAGGTATATATGTTGCAGTTTTTGAACTTGAACTTTTTGAATAGAATCCAACACCTGCTTTTAAACAATAAAAATTAGTTTTTGAATAATCATTTATGTTTTCATAATCATTTTTAGTATATGACACAATATTAAATATATTATGAGAATCTATTTGTGTCTCTCCACTATTTGATGGATCATTAATTGAATATCCAATCTTTTTCCCTGGTACAGTTGTTGTAAGCTTTAAATATAATTCATTACTTGCTGCATTTGAAATATTAAAATTTGCAAATAATGTGCTTATCATAGCAACTCCTATTAAAATTAAAAACATCTTTTTTAGTTTCATAGCTAAAACCTTCCTTTTTTTAAATTTATAATATGTCTATAATAATTGTATAAACTTATAAAACATAAGTCAATACCACTTTTTACTAGTATTTTAGGTTTGTAATATTTTGTCTCTAACTCCTTTACGGAAATAGAATTCGTACAATTTACAGCCCTACATTACAATTATATTACATTTTTGTTACAAAATCAAGAGTTAACGTAAAATAAGCAAATATAAACTTATTTTTTATATTTCAAAAAAATACTTATATTTATAGTTTTTATGCATATATATATATTGGTGAATTACTATGAATTTTAAAAAAATTTCTATTTTTTTATATCTTATTATTACTATAATCCTTATACCCCCTAGCATTTTTGCTACTAATGAGAATACAGAAGAAATAAATATAGATAGCATTCAAAATGAATTAATTGAAACATCTTCTCATATAGAAGAAGTCCCTTCAATTAATTCTAGAGCTGCAATTGTTATAGATAGAACTTCAAAAACTATATTATATGGAAAAAATGAGCAAGAAAAAAGAAAAATGGCATCCACAACAAAAATTATGACTGCAACAATTGTACTAGAAAACACAAACTTAAATGATACTATAGAAATATCAAAAAAATCAGCAAATACTGGTGGATCTAGACTTGGTTTAAAAACCGGAGATAAAATTACTGTTCACGACCTTTTATATGGATTAATGTTATGTTCTGGAAATGATGCAGCAGTTGCTTTAGCAGAACACACAGCAGGAAGTGTTGAAAATTTTGCAAATTTAATGAATAAAAAGGCAGAAGAATTAAACTTATTAAACACACATTTTATTACTCCACATGGCTTAGATAGTGATGAACATTATACAACTGCTTATGAACTAGCTATACTTACAGATTATGCATTAAAAAATAAAACCTTTGCCAATATAGTAAATACCAAAAATTATTCAGTTACTATTAATGGATTTTCAAAAACTTTATCAAATACCAATGAACTTTTAGGAAACTTAAATGGTATCTATGGAGTTAAAACCGGATTTACCAATGGTGCTAACAGGTGTCTAGTTACTGCTTGTAAAAGAAATGATTTGGATATTATTTGTATAGTTTTAGGAGCAGACACAAAAAAATTCAGAACACAAGATAGTATAAAATTAATAGAATATACATTTAATAATTATCAAAATGTAAATATAAAAAATATTATAGATTCCAATTTTGATAATTGGAAAAAAAATAATTTATCTACTTTTATTATAAAAAAAGGAATAACAAAAAATATTACACTATCACTTTCTAATTTAGAATATCCAATTATTCCTGTAAAAAAAGACTTAATTAATTCCCTATATATTAACATTGATTGCACAAAAAACTTAAACGCACCTATACCCCAAAATAAAAAAATAGGAAATTTAACATTATATTTAGATAATAAATCAGTCATAAATTTAGATATCTTGAATACAATTGAAATAAAGAAAAAAAGTCCTTTAAACTATTTCAAACATATTTCAATTAATTATATATCATATTTAGAAAATATATTTGAAAAACCACTTATAAAGTATTGACATTAGACTTAAATTTTGTTATTATTATAAAGCTAAATAATAACAATTGCGGGAATAGCTCAGTTGATAGAGCGCTGCCTTGCCAAGGCAGAGGTCGCGGGTTTGAGCCCCGTTTCCCGCTCCA
>CAKPAX010000017.1 GCA_934133175.1 uncultured Clostridia bacterium
ATTTCATATAATTTTGTTCTAAGCATTTTCATAGCATTATCTCTATTTTGGAATTGAGATCTTTCTGTTTGACATTCAACTACAATTCCTGTTGGTTCATGTATTAATCTTACGGCTGATGATGTTTTGTTTATATGTTGTCCTCCAGCACCTGATGATCTAAATACTTCCATTTTTATATCAGCTGGATTTATTTCTATTTCTACATCTTCTACAACAGGTAAAACAGCAACTGTTGCTGTTGAAGTATGAATTCTTCCACTACTTTCTGTATCTGGAACCCTTTGAACTCTGTGTACACCACTTTCAAATTTTAATCTACTATATACACCTTTTCCAGTTATCATAAATGATATTTCTTTATATCCACCTAATCCTGTTTCATTTTCATTTAATACTTCTAATTTCCAATGTTTCTTTTCAGCATACATTGTATACATTCTAAATAATGTTCCAGCAAATAACGCTGCTTCTTCTCCTCCAGCACCTGCACGTATTTCACAGATTATATTTTTATCATCATCTGGATCTTTTGGTATTAATAAAAATTTTAATTCTTCTTCTATTTTTGGTAATTTTTCTTTTGATTCATAATATTCTGCCTCTGCAAGTTCTTTCATTTCTGGATCTTGCATTAATTCTTCTGCATCTTCCATTGATTTTTTAACATTTTTATATTCTCTAAATTTTAATACTATATCTTCTATACTAGCATGTTCTTTCATTAATTTTTGCCATTCTGATTGATTAGCAATCATTTCTGGGTCACTAATTAATTTTGTTAATTCTTCATATCTTTTCTCTACAGTCTCTAATTTATCAAACATATATATTCTCCTTTTTTATAAGCTTTTATTATTATACAATATATTTATCAATTTTACAAGTAATAATAATAATCGAATAATAATATTGTTAAAGATTAAGCTTTTAAATTACCTTTATGTAACTTTATAACTCTACATAATTATAATTAATTCCTAAGCTTTCCAATATCTCTTTTTCTCTTCTAGTACAAGTAAATATAATTATTTGTCTGTCTTTAAATTCACTATTAAAATATTTTAAAGTATCTTTTAATCTATCTGTATCATAAAAAGCAAATGCCTCATCTAAAAATACAGGAATTTTTTCATCTGTTATTTCCATTAATATAGCAAATCTTAATGCTAAATATATTTGTTCTATTGTACCTACACTTAATCTGTCAGCAGATATATATTGCCCATTTTCTAATTCAATTATTAATCCATCTTTATCATTAAATATAATATTTTTATATTTTTCATTTGTTATTTTGGAAATATTTATAGACAATTGTTTAACAAATTGTGGATTAATATTATTTTTCATTTCTTCATATGCACTTGTTAAAGTATCTTTTGCTATTTGCATACTTCTTTCTAAAGTTTCTATGTTTTTTCTTTCTTCTAAAAGATTTCTTCGCTCTTCTTCTATTGTTGAATATCTTTCTATTTTATCTTCTATATTTTTTAATTCTATATTTATTGTCTCAACTTTTATTTTATCGTTATTTATATTTTTTTCAATTTCATCTATTTCATTTTCTGGATTTTCATAATTTATAATTTCTATAATTTCTTTCTCACTAAAAATATCATTATATTTATTTTTTATTTTTTCTATTTCTGATTTCTTTTTTAAATTATTTTCTAATTTATTTTTTTCTATTTCTTTTTCTATATTATTTTTGTTATTTTTTAAAACTTTAATTTCGTTTTCTAAGCTATTTATTTTATTTTCTATCTCTTGTTTTTTGTTTAAAATTATTTTTTTATTATTTTTATTTTTTATTTTATTAGATAATAAATAAAAAATTAAAATTGTTGCAGTTGTAAGAGAAAAAATATAATTAATTAATTTATTTTTTACAAAAATAAATTGTACTATATTCATTAAAATAAATAAAATTAAACAAATTAATATTTTTTTATTTAATAACTTTTTTTTATTTTTTATTTTAGAATTTAATAAGTTTTTTTCTTCTTTTTCCAATTCACTTTTTTCTTTTTCCAAATAATTTATTTTATTTTCGTTGTCATCTGCTATATTGTTTTTAATATTTATTTTTTCTTGTTCAATTTTTTGATTATTTTTTATATTTATAATTTCCTTTAAAATATTTCTCTCGTATGTTTTATGTTTACTTATTTCTTCTAAGCTTTTTTTGCTTTCCTCTTTTTCTTGTTTTATGTTTACTTCTTTTCCTAATTCACTTTTTTCTTGTTCAATTTTAGTTAATTTTTCACTAATCACATTAATTGGCTTTCCCCTAGTTCTTGACGTCCCTATTTCATCTGTTTGTCTCTTATTTATTCTTTCAATTGCCTTTTTATATGATGTATTATGTTTACCTGTACTTATTATGTTAGAAATTTTTTGAATTAATAAATTCTGAACATCTTTTTCAAGTTTAACTTCTTTTTGCATTATAGCAAATGTAGATAAAAAGATATTTTCATTAATTTTAGTTTGTTCTTCAAAAAATTGATTTCCTTTATTTTTATCTATATTAAATTCCTTTGAAATATCTTCATGATTTTTATTATATATAATTGGATTTTTCTTTTTAAAATCTCTATAAATTTCATATTTTTCTTTGTTGTCTAATTCATATTCTATTTTACCTGAAAATTCCTCTTTTCCCCATGGAAGATATTTATCAAAATCAGAGATATCTCTACCTTTTTTATTTTTAGAAATTCCATATAAAGAATTAATAATAAAATTAAATAAAGTAGATTTTCCACTTTCATTATTTCCATATATAATATTTATATTATTACTTAATTCTATTTCTTTATTATGCAATTTCCCATATTCATTAATTTTTAATTTATTTATTATCAAATAAATCACTCCTAATCTTTTAAGGCTTCTATTCCTATTTCTATTGCTTTTTCTAATATTTTAATTTCCTCATTATCATCAGTTTGTCTTATTTTTTCATTTAATTGTCTTACAAATAATCCAATTAATGTATTTTCATTAGATACTTCTTCTATATCAATTTTTATTTTTGTATTATCTTTAATTTTAATTATCTTTTTATTTATTTCATATTTATATATATCATATATATTAATCTCAAAGTTTCTATTTCCAATCAATATTAATTTGTATAAACAACTATCTTCTAATTCTAATAAATTAATTTTTTCTATTAATTCTTCTATTGTATTTATTTCTGTACAATCTAATTCTATTTCTTTAAATTCTCTATTGTCTAAAGGTATAAATTCTAAATTTAATTTATCTTTATTAATATCCCCTACAATCATTCCATGTTTTCCTAATTCATCAAAGCCATGTGAAATAGTTGCTCCAGGATATATAATTTTATTATTTTTTCTATCAATGAAGTTGCTTTTATGAATATGTCCTAATGCTACATAATCAAAACCTTTTTCTATTAATTCCTTTTCTGATATTGAATTATATTCCTTTTCTTCTATTGATGCTCCATTTAATGTCCCATGTATTACTAATATATTTAGTTTTTCTTTTTCTTCAATCACTAATTCTTTTAATCCACAATTACTGCAATAAAAGTCATTAAATCCAAAACCATATATATTTAAATTATCTAATTCAACTTTCTCTATTTTAGAATCAAATATTTTTACATTTTTATTCCATTCAAATTTTTTGTAATATGAATTTTTTATTATTGGATCATGGTTTCCTGGTGCTATAAATATTTTCGTATTTGGAATTTCCTTAAAACAATCATTTATATATTTTATTGTTGTTTCTTTAACATACTCATTTTCATATAAATCACCTGATATAAATAAAAAAGGTATATTTTTTTCTTTTATATAATCTATCATTTTTTTAAATGCATCTCTTTGTTCTATTCTTCTTATTTCTCCTAAATTTCCTCTGTCAAACAATGTTGAAAACGGACAATCAAAATGCATATCTGCTATATGTACAAACTTCATATTTTCTCCTTATAAACAATCTAATTTATTCTAAAATATTTTATACTACAATATCCTTTTTTTCAAGTAAATTAGCGAAAATATTTTTGCTTATATCTTTATCTTTTAGAAATATTTTCATTTCATAAAGTAAAAGACTTAAATTATAAAATTAATAATTTAAGTCTTTTTTATTTATTCATTATCATCATCTAAAGGTCCAAATAATTCATCAAACTTTGCTTCTAACTCTTTCTGTAAGTCATATTCTTCATCGTCTGCTTCATTTGACTGAGGTAATGTAGGAGAATCTCCAAATTCCTCTAAATTTAATGTAGAACCTGGTTTACTAATATTTTCTGATTGTTTTGTTGTTTTTTTAGAAAATTTATCATCAGTTTCATCATCAAATAAATCATCTAATGATTCTACCTTAAGATCTTCTACTTTTTCATTTGAATTATCTTCTACATATGGATTATATGGATTAAATTTTCTCCAATTTCCTCTATCCTTTTCTTCTATATCATTATGGTTTATTTCACAAACTGCTAATTTTTTAGCCATTGGATGTTTAAAATAATAAAATTTATTAGCTTTAATTGGTTTCAAACCTTTTTCAAAAATAATACATTCATCGTTATCCATTCTTCTTAATTCATCAGGTGTCATTAGTGCCCTTGCCATAACTTGATCAGATACACTCTTTCCAGTTTTCCAATTCTGTCTGTCTCTATTAATTGAAACACTATCTCTTTCTATAGTTTTTTCTCCTAAAGCCTTAGAAAAATATTCTACAGTTTTATACGAATTACTTCCTAAAAATACATGTGTATCACAGTTACCAATTATTGTTTCATATGATTTCTCATAAACCGCTTCTAATTGATCTAAATTTTGTAATATAACACTAAATGATATTTTTCTACTTCTAGATGTAGATATTTTCTTATCAAAATCTGGGATTTGTCCTATATTTGCAAACTCATCTAATATAAAATATGTAGGCATCTTTAATGCTCCACCATTATCATCTGCATAATCATATAATTGTTGTATCATTTGTGAGAAAAATATTGTAAGTAAAAAATCATACGCAGTATGAGTATCTGATGATATAACATATACAGCTGTTTTTCTATTTCCTATATCTTCAAAATTTATCGTATCTGTTGAAGTAAGTTCTGCAATCTCTTTTGAATCAAATTTACCTAATCTTGATTGCAATGTACTTAAAATTGAACCATAAGTTTTTTCCGGTGCAATCTCAATAGATTTATAATACATTCTAGCTGGATGATCATATGGGAGTTCATTAATTAAATTTGTTAACATGTTACTTCCCCCACTTTGATTTGCAGCTCTAACTAATTCTGCACAACTAGCTAAATTTTGTTCTTCTTCTGGTCTTTTCGCTAATAAATAATATATTAATGATTTTAATAGCATTTCTGCCATATCGTCCCAATATGGATCAGATTTTCCGCCTTCTACTTTTTGACCTTTTATAATCGTATTTGCAATTACGTCTATATCAATAGACGAATTTATATGCATCAATGGATTGTATCCATCACTATTTTGCGGCTTTACAAGATTTAAAACTTTAATCTCATAACCATTTTGTTTTAGAAATCCTGCCGTTCTATCATATAATTCACCTTTTGGATCTGTAAATATATATGATCCTAACATTTGATAAGCATTAGGAATTGAATATGATGCTGATTTACCAGAACCTGATCCGTCCAACTACTAACACATTAACATTTCCTCTTTTATCAACTGGTAAATAATTGTTTTCAGCAAGTATTATTCCTTGTTTATTATTCAATATTCTATATTGTTCTCCTCCATGACTCCAATCACTTGAACCATGTTCTATATCAGAATATTCATTCTTAGGAGCAGATTTTACAATACCTACTATGAAGAATATTGTATAAATTATTGTAAACCAAAATACAGTATTAAAATAGTTCCCAATTGCTCCTACTGATATTATATTACTAAATGATCCTATTGGATTGGTTATAGATTTTTGAAAAGTCTCCAAAAATATTTTAACATCAAAAGAGCCTTGAGTCCCAGCAGAAAAACTGCTATAAACAAAAGGCGGGATTAAAAATATAGATATTACTATCCATATAATTAAATAAAATATAAAATTTTTCTTGTTTCTTCTAATTGCACCCTCTAGTTTGTAATTCATAATTTCACCTTCTCTTTAGTATTTTATCTTCCATTATCTCTATTTTCCATTTTTTCTTTTCTATCTCTAATAACTTTTCTAAAAGTTTCACTACTACTTTGATTAATAGTTACTTTTTTACCATTTGACATATATGATATTGTACCATTTTCAGGATTTATTTCTAAATTTCCTACAGTTGCTTCTATACTATCCAAAAAGCTTTCATTACTATATTCTGGAGCTACATGGTTATTTACCTTTACTTTTTCTCCTTTTTCTTTACAATAACTTATAGCTATTGAATTACAACTTAAACTAAAATTATTTTGTTCAGTATTCATATTAAATTTCCCTTTCTTAGTCTTTATCTCTAATTTCAAATGCAAAATAAGACTTATGTGGCTTTAATTTGCATTTTCCTTTTATCTCATTTGTACTTTCATCAAAATAAAGTGTTGGTTTTACTTCTTCTGTTGTCTCTGGATCTATAATACATATAGGTCTTTTTAAATTTGGTGTATATTTAACATCTTTATATTCCATTCCATCCTCTGAATATAAATTATTAAATTTAAATGGCATAGGTTTTTTACTAATTTGTATTTTATTCTCACCTAATAGAGCCATATTTATTACGACTCTTTCTTTTCCGAAAGATAAAATCAATAATTTGTCATCATTATCCTCTGAAGGATCATAAACAAAAAACGTTTTCTTTTTTAAATCTCCTCTAAATTCTTCTGTATAATCTAACCTTTCAACAGTGTATTTAGGAGAATTTTTTAAAAATTCCTTTTCTGTTTTATTTACTTTATAAATAACTGTATTTACATCTTTTGGGTCTGTTATACTAAAATGTTTTCCTTGCCATGATTCCATAAAAATTACACCTCTTCCTTTTAACCCATGGTTTATCTTAAGTTAATCACAATTTTTATTATACACTATATAGCACAAAAAGTCAACCATTTTAGTGATTTATGTTAATCTAGTTTGACCTTGGATTAAATTTTGATATTTTTCCTAATTCTTCAAATAATTTTTTTTCTTCGTCTGTTAATTGTTTAGGTACCATTATTCTTACTTCTACAATTAAGTCTCCTCTTCCACCTTGACCATTCTTATAACCTTTTGATTGAATCTTTACTATTTCTCCACTTTGAATTCCTTGAGGTATATACACTTGAGTTTCATCATCTATTGAATTAATTTTAACTCTAGTTCCTAAAGCTGCTTCCCATGGTGTTAAGAACAAGTTTGTATATAAATCATAACCTTCCAATTTAAATTTATTATTATTTTCTATATTAATCTTAATTAATAAATCTCCGTTTTTTCCTCCATTTTCACCAGGTTTTCCTTGTCCGATTAATCTTATTTTCTCACCATTTCTTATTCCAGCAGGAATAGCAACTGTAAATGTTTTCATTTTTCCTTCAATCGTTCTTAATGATATTTTTTTTGTTAAACCAAAAAATGCATCTTCTATTGTTACTTTTATCTCTGTTTCAATATCTTCTCCTCTAACTGGAGTTTTTCCATTTTTTATTTTTTTTACCTGTTCATCTATTTCAACATTACCAAAAAACATATTAAAAAAATCACTAAATATAGAATTTGAATCTCTTTTACTTTCCTCTAATTTTTTTCTGCCTACATTTGCATTCCACATTCTATCATATTTTCGTTTTGATGATGAATTTGATAATACTTTATATGCTTCATTTATATCCTTTATTCTTTCTTCAGCTAAACTATCTCCTAAATTTATATCAGGATGATATTTTTTTACTGCTTTTCTATATGCATTTTTTATTTCATCTTCTGATACTCTACTAGTTTCTAGTTCTAATATTTTGTAATAATTCTTAAAAATCATTTGACATCCTCCCAAAAATTTTGGTAGCTACATTGTATCAAATATACAATAAAAAATCCATAGTTTTTATGGATTTTATTCATTTTTAGTTAAAAAAGCCTCAATTAAAAGTTTAGTTATATTATTCAATTTCTATTAACTTATCTAGTAATTCACTATAATTTATACCCATTTGCTCAAAAAGCTTTGGGAACATACTTATTTGAGTAAAACCAGGCATTGTATTTATTTCATTTATATAAATTTCTTTAGTATTTTTATCAATAAAGAAATCTACCCTTGACAATCCTTTGCCATCAATACATTTAAATGCTTTTATTGCTAATTTTCTTATTATTTCACTTTCTTTAACTGATATATTTGCTGGTATAATTGTTTTTGATTCTTGGATTTTATATTTTGCATCAAAACTATAAAATTCTTCCGCTGACAAAATTTCTCCTGTACAAGAAGCCATTACATAATCCTTATTTCCTATAACAGCACATTCTACTTCCCTTGCATTTATTCCTTCTTCTACTAATATTTTTGTATCATATTTTCCTGCTTCTTCTATACAATTAATTAATTCTTTAATATTATTTGCTTTATTAACGCCAACTGATGAACCTGAATTTGATGGTTTGATAAACATCGGATATTTTATTCTAGTTTCAATTTTCTCTGCAATAGCATTTATATCACAAGTCTCTTCATCAAATTCTTCATTTATATATATATATTTATTATTTTCTTTTCTTACATAACAATATTTTGTTTGTTTAAATCCTGCATTTTTAAAAACAATTTTACTATATACCTTATCCATTCCAACACTTGAAGCTAAAACTCCACATCCAACATATGATATTTTTAACATTTCAAAAAGTCCTTGTATTGTACCGTCTTCTCCATATAAGCCATGTAATACAGGAAAAATCTTATCTAATTTTTTTAAATACTCAACCAAATTAGATATTAGATTAATCTTTTTAATTTCATCAAGTCTTATTTCAGGATTAATTTCATCATTATATTCATACCAAGTACCTGTTTTATCTATGTAAATTGGATAAACATCATACTTTTCTCTGTCTAAATTTTTTAATATATACATTCCTGAAACAAAAGAAACTTCATTTTCTGTTGACATACCTCCAAAAACTACACCTAATTTAATTTTTTTCATGAATTTTCACCCTCTTATTTTATATTAAAATTATCTTTAATATATTCTACAATATTAAAAAATTTCATTCCATTTGAAGCTTTTATAAGAATAGCATCATTTGGATTAATAATTTTTAATATTTTTTCTTCTACTTCTTGAATATTTTTTAAATAATATATATTTTCTTTTTTCATTCCAAATTTTTCCGCTTGTTGAACAATATATTTAGAATTTTCTCCACAACTTATCAAAATATCTATATGATTTTTTACAACTTCCTCTCCTACTTTTCTATGTAATTCTTCTGAATAATTTCCTAATTCAAACATATCACCTAAAACCGCAATTTTTCTTTTAGCATTTATATTTGATAAATATTCTAATGATGCTTTCATAGATTCATAACTTGCATTGTATGAGTCATTTATTATTGTAATATCATTTACTTTTAATAAATCCATTCTTTTTTTTGTTAATTCAAAGCTTTTTATTCCACTTTTTATCTTTTCTTTATCAATATTTAATAATTTACCAATCATTGCTGCACACAAAGCATTATATATAAAATGTTTTCCACTTACAGGAACATCTATATCAAATTCCTCATTATTAAATAAGCAAGTAAAAGAGCTTTCATTTTCTTTTATATCAATATTTTCAGCCATAATATCACTTTTATTTTCAATTCCAAATGTATGAATTTTTAAATTACTCTTATTATTTTCATACCAATTATTTAACAGATCATTATCATTATTTATAACAATATTAGGTTCTTTCATTCCTTCTAAAATTTCTAATTTCGCCTTTAATATATTTTCCCTTGATCCTAAATTTCCTATATGTGATGTTCCTATGTTAGTTATTACAGAAATCGTCGGTTTAGCTATATCTGTAAGCAAACTAATCTCTTTAAAATGGTTCATTCCCATTTCTATAACAAGTGCTTCATGGTCTTTTAATCTTAAAATTGTAAATGGTAATCCTATATTGTTATTATTATTCCCTTCTGTTTTTAATGTTTTAAACTTTTGACTTACTACATTTGCAATTATATCTTTTGTACTTGTTTTACCAACACTTCCAGTAATTGCCACAACAGGTATATCATATAAGCTTCTCTTATATTTAGCAATTTCATATAAGGCATTTAATGTATCTGCAACTAATATAATATTTTTATTTTTATTTTTTTCTATATCTTTATTAGAAAATTCAATTTTTTCTACAATAACTGTTTTAGCCCCTTTATCTAATGCTTCTTGCCAAAATAAATTTCCATTAAAACTTGCCCCTTTTATTCCTATATATGTATCACCATTTTGTATTTCTCTGGTATCCTTTGAAAAGTTTTCACATATATCCGTTTCGTTTCCAACAATTAATTTACCTTTTGTACAATTTAATATATCCTTTATAAAAATATCATTACTCATATTATTACTCCTACTTTATTCTTTTTATGAATTATATGTCAAAAATCTTATAATCGCAACCATGTTTTATACAAAAAATTCAATAATATATTTATAATTATAAAATTATATGTTATTATAATTATACAACTAAAGAAAAGGTGATTTTATGAAAAAAATACTTGTTAGTGATTTTGATGGAACTTTTTATTTAAAAAACGTAGATATAAATAATAATATTAAAAACGTAGAAAAATTTAGATCACAAGGCAATATCTTTATAATTGCCACTGGTAGATCCTATGATGAATTTAAAGAGGCCTTAGAAATCCATCCACTTTCATATGATTATTTAATAATTAATAATGGTGCTACAATTTTAAATGAAAAACACGAATTTATAAATAATTGCATTATAAAAAACTGGACCAAAAATAAATTATTTAAAGACTTAGATTTTTCTATAGTAACAAATATTTATGGTTGTAATATTTTAAAAAGCAAAATTGATGTAAAAAATAAAAGATTAACAAAAATTCATATAGAATATCAAACACTAGAACAAGCAAAATCTGTAAAAGATTTTATAAATAAAAAATATAAATTTACATTAAAAAGCTATTTAATACCTACAACAAAATCTGTTGAAATAATATCTTCAAAATGTAATAAAGCAAAATCTGTTCAAAAACTTGCAAAATCGAACAAAATTAATAAAAATAATATTTATGCAATTGGTGATAGTTACAACGATTATGATATGATTAAAAGTTTTAATGGATATGCAATGGAAAATGCTAAACCAGAAATAAAAGAAATTAGCATTAATGTATTACCAAGTGTATCTAGTTTAATTGAAAAAATATTAAAATAAGCAGTTTAAAATTATATAAATAAAAAATAAAATTAAAATTTTTTGATTTTCTTTTTTATTTACTTCTTTTATATTGCTATTTTTCAACTGATCTATTAGCAATTTCTATTGCTTTAGAAACAATGTTTCCGCAAGTTTTTGAAGATACATTTCCCCAACTTCCGCCATCATTTTTTACTTGATCATATACTCCTAATTCTTTAGCAATTTCTTCTCTAAGAGCTTGAGATATTAGTTTATTATTTCTAGACATAACATCCTCCTATTTCTAGTAAAGATTTTTTCTTTACTAATTATAGTATAAACATTATTAATACCTTTTATATTAATAATTTTTTACTAGAGAACCATTTTTATGAATTAAATTACATAGTTAGTGTTCCATTTGGAGTATTTACAATTATTAAAATATCTTCTTCTTTTCCTGTTTCAGCATTTATATATACTAAAAACTCTGTTTCATCTACTTTACCTTTAAATTCATAACACAATACTTCAGTTTTCCATTGAGTTGGTATTACTGCTAAACCTTCAGACATTATTTGTAAATTTTTATTTAATACTTTTTTAGCATCATCTTTTGTAATTTTTACTTTAGATATATCTCTTTGTTCATGACAATTTAAATATCCTGTTGTTTCTACACCTAATATTTCTCCATTATCTAATGCTATTTTTACTTTTATTAAATCAGGATACATTACAACTCCATCTTGTTCATATGCATAATTTATAGTTACTATTCCTGATTGTTTTAAATAGTACGTTTCTTTCATATTAGGAAATCCTTTTTCACTTAAAAATTTCTTTCCAATTTCATTTGCATCTTCTTGAGAAATTACTTCTGTAACAACATCTCTATTATAGTTCATAGAAATAACATGTCCGCCTTTTTTAGAAACCGAAATATTTATATTATTATCTTCGTTTGTTTTTATAGAAAAATCATATGCACTAATATCCGCATTTTCAGATAGCCCTAAATTTGATAATTCCTTTATTTTGTCTTTTCCTATAAAATCTTCTGCAATTTTTTTAGCAAAATCTTCGTCAATTTCATCTCCTGTTAATCCTTTTTTATTTCCACTTGTCATATGTTCAGAAAATGCTCCATCATATATTAAACCAGAATATTCATGAAAATTTTCTTCTAAATTACTAAAGCTATCTTTAGAAATATTGCTTACTTGTTGAGCAAATGCAACATTTCCATTTGTTGTTAAATCTCCCCAACTAATTCTTCCGCTATTTAAATCTTCTGATAATTGACTTAATGTATTTTGTAATTCCACACTATAATCATATAATTGTTTTAAGTTGTTTAAATCATCATCTGTTAAACTTTGATTATTTATATTTTTCCTAGATAAAGTATAACTATAGTCACTTACTTGATTTAAAAATTTTTCAGTATTTTCTAATTCTTGGCTTTCTAATGGCAATCTAGATAAATAACTTTGGGCTAAATTGGCCTCTCTCCATATATGTGTTAAGGTATCTGCACCATGTTCTGGAGTAGTAGATATTAAAGATTTTGCCAAATATGTTTTTACATTATCAACATAGTCTACTAATTCATAAAATGACATACTATATTCATTTACACTAGCAATTTCATATTCTTTATTTTTTTGATATAACATGGTTGCCAAAACAATTGTGGCTATTAATAAAAGTGTGGCTATAATTTTTATTATTTTATTTTTATTTAAGAATTTTTTCATAAATTTCCTACTTTCTATTTTTATAAATATTTATCAAAAATTATATATTGTTTTTGTAACGCCGCGTAGCGAGCAACCGGAGCGTAGCGGAGGGCGAATGAAGCATCCTTCCTTAGAAAGGAATCCGAAGGATGCGACAACAAGGCGAAAAAAACAATATATAATTTTTAAATAATTTCTAATCATTTTTTACAAATCTTTTATTTTTATTTTGTATTTTTTTTCAAAAAATATACTATATATGTAATAATTATGATAAAATTAAAAAAAATTATTGAAAGGAAATATTATGAAAAAAATTTTAATTTTTTATGCATCTTATGGAGGAGGACATCTTTCAACAGCAAATTCAATAAATGAATATTTGCAAAAAAATTACAAAGATGCACAAATAGAACTAATAGATTGTATGAAATATGTTAATAAAGCAATAGAAAAAGTTACAACAGCAGCATATAGAGAAATGTCTAAAAGGGTTCCTTGGGCATGGGGAAAAATTTATTCTGATTCTCAAAAAGGACCTCTTGCTCATCTTTCTACAAGAGCAAATAAAGTAATGGCAATAAAACTTTTAAAATTATTAAGAGAAAAAAATCCAGACATTATTATCTCTACACATCCATTTGGAAGTCAAATGTGTAGTTACTTAAAAAGAAAAGGAAAAATCCACGCATTAATTGCAACTATAATGACAGACTTTTCACCTCACGATCAATGGCTAGTTGGAAGTGATTATACAGATTATTATTTTGTTTCAAATGAAAAAATGAAAGAATATTTAGTTTCTAAAAATATTGAAGAAACAAAAGTATTCGTAACTGGAATACCAATTTCAAGCAGATTTTTACAAGCACATAATGATGAACAAACAATTAATGATTTAGGATTTTCAAACTTCAAACCTATTATTCTATTTTTCGGTGGTGGAGAATATGGCCTAGGTAATAGTCATACATTAGATGTTTTCGAATGTCTCGTTAAAAATTTTGACAATTATCAAATTATTGCTATTGCAGGAAAAAATGAAAGAATTAAAAATTCTTTTGAAGAAATAGTTAATAAATATAATAAAAAATCCTCTGTTAAAGTCTTAGGATTTACTAATAAAGTACCAGAATTTATGAGTATATCAACTTTAGTTATTACTAAACCTGGAGGATTAACAACCTCTGAAAGTCTTGCTTCTAATTTGCCAATTATTGTTATAAACCCTATTCCTGGCCAAGAAGAAGAAAATGCAGAATTTTTAGTTGAAAAACAAATTGCTATATGGATAAAAAAAGATGATAATATTGAAGAAGCTCTAAAATCTTTACTATTAAATCCAGAAAAAATAGAACAAATGAGAGAAAACACAAAATTATTATCAAAAAAATACTCAACAGAAAATATCTGCAATATTATATTAAAAAACGAAATAACTAATTAATTTTTAACACTTAAAAAGACACCTACATACTATATGTATGAGGTGTCTTTTATGTGTATTAGTGATTTTTCTAGTTGTGAATTAATTTCACTTGCAAGTAGTTTAGCCATTTTTTTAGGGCAAAACTTTTCTACTGATGAAGTTGCAATTTTAGCTGCATTTTTTACAGCTTTGGGCGATAATTTAGCCATAATAGAAACTGTTCCATTTAACAATTGTGAAAATAATTCAAATAAATAACTATATTTCTCTTCTTCCTTCTAATGCTTTTGTTAGAGTTATTTCATCTGTATATTCTAAGTCTCCACCAACAGGTATACCATGTGCAATTCTTGTAACTTTTATTCCTAATGGTTTAATAAGTTTTGATAAATATATTGCAGTTGCTTCTCCTTCTACTCTTGGATTTGTTGCTAATATTACTTCCTTTACTGTTCCATCCATTAATCTTGCAAGAAGCTCCTTAATTTTTATATCATCTGGTCCTATACCATTCATTGGCGAAATTGAACCATGTAAAACATGATATACACCTTTAAATTCATGTGTTCTTTCCATAGCAATAATATCCTTTACATCTTCAACAACACAAATAGAAGATTTGTCTCTTTTTGCATTAGCACAAATTTGACATGGATCTGTATCAGAAATATTATAACAAATACTACAATATTTTAAATTCTTCTTTGCTTCTAATATTGAAGACACAAATTCATTTGTTTCCTCTTGAGTACTATTTAAGATATAAAAAGCTAATCTTATTGCAGTCTTGTGACCTATACTTGGTAATCTTTCAAAACTTTCTATTAATTTTTCTATTGATGGTGAATAACTTGACATTTATATACATCCTTTTCTATTACATTAATCCTGGAATATTATATTTTCCCATTTCTGATGCTTGAGCACTATCTACTTTTCTTAAAGCTTCATTTACACATGTTAATATTAAATCTTGAAGCATTTCTACATCATCTGGATCTACAACATCTTTTTTTATACTAATTTCTTTTAAAACTTTTTGACCAGAAACTTTTACTGTAATTGCTCCTCCCCCAGCAGTTGCGTCAAATTCTTTTTCTGCTAATTCTGCTTGTGATTTTTCTAAATCTGCTTGCATTTTTTTGGCTTCTTTCATTAAATTATTTATATTCATTCCGCCAAATCCTCCCATTCCTCCTGGGAATCCTCCTCTTCTTGACATATTAATTTCCTCCTTTTTAATCTATTATATTAAATGGTATATCTAACCCATTTGCAAATTCCTCAATATTTGATTCTGAAGAATTATTATCCACATTTTGTGCCTTATTGTCTATAATTTTTATATTCATTTGTTTTCCACATGCAATAGATACTAAATCTGTTAATTCTTTTATGTTTTCTGGTTTTTCTAGTACTGCTTTTCCAAAAGGTGTTAATCCTTTCGGAAATTCAATTCCTATTGTCATATCATTTATTTCTTTTGCAACAGTATTTATTAAATTAGTATATAATACAATTTTTCCTTTATTTTTTAGCTCTGTTACAAGTTTTGGCCAATAATCTTGAACTTTTCCATTAATAACAATCTTTTTGTTTTCTGTTTTTAAATTATTAGACTTTACACTATTATTTACTGTTCCAGAACTTCTATTACTTGTTCCTACAGATGGTCTATTTAAACTATTATTTCTTAAATAATTTTCTATTTTTTCTATTCTATTTAATAATGAGTTATCAACATTATCATTAGATATTGTTTCGTTACTACATAATTTAATAATTCCCGCTTCAAAAATTATAGTTTTTTGATTAGACCATTTCATATTTTCATCAAGTTTTGAAAGTTCATATATTAAATTTATTGCTCTTTCTTTTGTTAGTTCATTAGAAATTGATTTTATATCTTCTATTTCATTTTGACTATATAAATCTAGTTTGCAATTTGTTTTTAATAATAAAATATCTTTAATATATTTTATTATTTCCCACAAAAAATTATTTATATCTTTTCCTTCATCTAATACTTGTTGCATATTAGTTAATGCAGTATCTATATCATGTTCTATAATTGCTTTTGTTATATTATAAACATATGTTAATTTTGGAATTCCAACTAAATCTTTTATTTTATTTTCATCAATGTTATTTTCTCCATCTTGCACACATCTTTCTAGAATAGATAAAGCATCTCTCATTGCACCTTCTGACAATACAGCAATAACATTTAATGCTTCTTTTGTTATTTGAATTCCACTTTCATTACAAACAATTTCTAATCTCTTTATTATATCTTCATTTGATATTCTTTTAAAATCAAATCTTTGACATCTTGATAAAATAGTTGCAGGTAACTTTTGAGGCTCTGTTGTAGCTAAAATAAATTTAACATGCTCAGGTGGTTCTTCCAATGTTTTTAGTAATGCATTAAAAGCACCTGTAGATAACATATGGACCTCATCTATTATATACACTCTATATTTTGCTTTTGTTGGTAAAAAATTAACTTCTTCTCTAATACTTCTAATATCTTCTACACTATTATTTGAAGCAGCATCCATTTCAACAATATCTGTAAGAGCTCCTGATAAAGCTTCTTTACATATTTCACATTCATTACATGGTTCCCCATCATGTGGATTTAAACAATTTATAGCTCTTGCTAAAATTTTTGCAGAAGATGTTTTTCCTGTTCCTCTACCACCATTAAATAAATATGCGTGTCCTATTCTTCCTGACATTATTTGATTTTTTAAAGTTTTTGTTATATGTTCTTGACCAACCATTTCACTAAAAGTTAATGGTCTAAACTTTCTATAAAGAGCTGTGTACCCCATATTTTTCACATCCTTTATATTTATCTATTTACATAGAAAAAATGGTGTGAGTATCAATCTCTGTATGGAAGACAACTACCACACAAATCTTACTGCTTATTGCTGCTTCCTTCCGGACCTGACAAGATTCACAGGGACTCATTGGATTGTCCTCCATACAAAGATCAATATTCATACCATTTGTATTATATAATTTTATTATAAATTTATCAAGTATATTTGATTAATTTTCTACTCTCTTAAAAATAATATCATTTGTTTCATTTATTTCTTGTGATGAAGATCCAGTTTTTGAAAAATCTGTAGGTAATATTTTTAAATTAATACTTGATTTATATACTTTTTTAGAAGTCAAATTAATTGTTATATCAAATGAAATTTCACTATTAAAATCCTCTGGTTTTTTATTTATTTTTTCTAATAGTTTATTATGATTTATTTCTTCATCTTCATTAGATACATAATTGCCTATATCATCATTTGCACATCTAAATGCTATTAATCCACCTTGATTAGATATTTTTAAATTTTTTATATCTTGTTCTAAAGCTCCATCAAACCTAATTGATTGTGTTTTAAAACTTTCTTTATTTTCAAAAATATACGTAGCCTTACTACTTGGCATATATATATTATTTGTTCCTATTTCATTTTCCCTTTTAACATTAAAATTATCTAATACAACATTTTCTATTACATCAACTTTTCCAAAATCATTTCCTTTTTCAATATATAAATATATATCATTATTTTGATTAATACTCATATTCCATTTATTTTGTTCATCTTTTTGATCAATTCCTTCTACGGAACTAATTATTTTTATGCTAGAAATTTTAAATGGTAAATCTTTTTCTCCTTCAACATTATATCTTAAAATAACAACACCCGTTACAAAAAATAATGCTGTAATAACTACTATAAGTAAGCAAATATGAAATATTTTTCTATTTGTTCTTATATTCATAATTCCTCCATATATTATTTATCTTTTTTTATTTTTCTTAATTCTTTAAAGAAACTTTTTAAAATATTTTCGCATTCTTCTTTTAATATACCTTTTTCAACTTCAACCTTATGATTAAATTTATAATCTTCAAATAAATTTAGTACAGATCCAGCAGCACCCGTTTTTTCGTCTAATGCTCCAATGTATATTTTTTTTATTCTAGAATTAATTATTGCGCCAGCACACATACTGCATGGTTCTAATGTAACATACATTTCACAATCATTAAGTCGCCATGCCTCTAATTTTTTACTAGCTTTTTGTATAGCCAAAATTTCCGCATGATTTGTTGTGTCTTTTTTTGTTTCTTTTAAGTTGTGAGCTCTAGCAATTATTTTATTATCTTTAACAATAACTGCACCTACGGGAACTTCTAACTTTTCATAAGCTTTTTTTGCTTCTTTTAAGGCTTCTTTCATATATTTTTCTTCCATGCTATCTCCTTGTTTAGTAGTATGGTGTGCCCAAAGGGATTCGAACCCCTGTCTATCGCTTAGGAGGCGATTGCTCTATCCTACTGAGCTATGAGCACATAATGTTTGATAACTTATTATATTTTAATACTTTTATTAATAATAATCAACCTTAATATAATATTAAAATTTATTTTATTTATGTTATTTGTTTTTATTATATTTTCTGTTATAATATTTGGGGTGATTAAAATGCAAAAAATATTAAGTAAAATGAGAAAAGCAATAGAAGAATATAATATGATAGAAGAAGGAGATAAAATTGCAATATGTCTATCTGGAGGAAAAGATTCTGTAACATTGTTGCATGCCCTAAAGGCTCTTCAAAGATTTTATCCTAAAAAATTTGAAATAATAGCATTAAGTATAAATCCTGGTTTTGAATTTTTTGATACATCTATACTACAAAAAATCTGTGATGATATAGATGTACCTCTTATTATAGAAAACACACATATAAAAGAAATAGTTTTTGATTTAAGAAAAGAAAAAAATCCATGTTCATTA
This sequence comes from uncultured Clostridia bacterium, assembly GCA_934133175.1. Lineage (GTDB taxonomy): Bacteria > Bacillota > Clostridia > TANB77 > CAG-508 > CAG-269. The sequence goes on from CAKPAX010000017.1 coordinate 19,421, forward strand.
TGTGCTAATTTAAGAAGAGGTATAATTAATTCTGTGGCAATAAGAGAAAATTGTAATAAGATTGCTTTAGGACATAATCAAGATGATGTTCTAGAAACTTTCCTATTAAATTTATTATATACTGGAAGTATTAATACATTTGCCCCTTTAAGTTATATGGACAGAACAAAAATAACACTAATACGTCCTTTAGTATATCTTCCTGAAAAAGAAACAAAAAGATTTGTTAAAAAAAATAATATAAAAATAATGCCAAAAGCATGCCCTATGGATGGATATTCAAAAAGAGAGGACATGAAAACTCAAATTTTTAAATGGCAAAAAGATATTCCAATGATTAGAGCTAACCTATTTGGTGCAATCCAAAGAAATATTGAAGGATGGAAAAAAAATGAAAAAATTTAAAATTATAAAATTCTTTAAATATATAATTACATTTATTGGTCTAATTATTATATTCAATTTATTATTATTTTTAAGTTCTTTATTTCCTTCTAATTTACTTAAAAAAAATGTAAAAGAATCTGCTGAAACTCTTTTAATAGAAGGTAATAAGTATCAAATAATACAAGCTCTAGATATTTACAATGATAACTATACTGATTCTATAATGATAAATACAGCATATTCAATAGATAATACTAATCCTATTTATTCGTATATGTCTGGTAGAAAAAATTTTAATAAACAAATCACAAAAAATTCTCTTAAAGATACATCTGGTGAACTTATATCAATAAGTCCATCTAATGAAGAATCTTTAGCCAATAATTCAATTATACTATCAGAAGAATATGAACCAGTCATAGAACTAAATGAATTTATTAATGGAAAAATTCATACTTCAGTTAATTATGCAAGATATTGGCATGGATATTTACCTTTTTTAAGAATACTTTTACTAGTATTTAATATATCTCAAATAAGAATATTTTTATTAATATTATTTATTATAATTTTATTTTACCTAATATATTTAATAAATAAAAAATTAGGAAAGATAGTCGCTTTTTTATTTGGATTTAGCCTAATTGTATATGATTACTTTCTTGTATCATATTCATTGCAAAATGCCCCTATATTTTTAGTAATGTTAATTTCATGTATAATATTAATAAAAAATTTAGAAAAAATAAAAGATTTTTGCTTTTTTACATTTATCATTGGTTGTATAGCAAATTTCGTAGATTTTTTAACGGTTCCTATTATAACTTTAGGATTCCCTTTATTATTATATATTTATTACAAGCAAAACAATAATATAAAAAATACGGATTTAACTAGAATTGTAATACTATCAACATTAACATGGTTTATTGGATATGGGCTAACATGGCTTTCTAAATGGATATTATTTGATTGTATTTATAATAATAACTTATTGGAATTAGCCTTAAATCAAATTATATATAGATCAACTGGAAGTACAACTTTTAACTCTTTATCAAAAAAAGTCGAAAATCAAAATATAGATGAATTAGTTTTTATATTATCTGAATTAATTTCACATTTATTATTACTCTTAACTATTGCATTTATTTTTATATCATTTTTTATAATAATATACTTTAAAAAAAATCGCATTAAGATATCATTATTAAAATTTAATATTTTAATAAAACAATGCTTACCTATATTAATAATTGTGTTATTACCTCTATTTTGGTATATATTACTTGCAAGTCACACAACAAAACACATATTTTTTACTTATAGAAATATGTCTGTATCTTTATATGGCTTATCCATTTGTCTTTATAAAATTTTTCAATTTACAAAAAATAGTAAAAAGCTAAGCTAACGCTTAACCTCTTACTATTTTTTCCATTTCTATTTTTAATTTATTTAACTTTTCTTCCGCATCATCCATACTTGTTCCCTTTACCCCGCAATACAATTTAATTTTAGGCTCTGTTCCTGATGGACGCACACAGCACCAGTTATTGTCTTCTAATTCATAATATAAAACATTAGATTTTGGAAGACCAGGATGAGAAATTTCTTTAGTTTTCATATTTTTTACTGTATCACAATCATAATCTCTAAAATTCAAAACATCATAATCTCCAATTTTTTCTATATCTGTTTTTCTAGTTTTTGTCATCATGTCTTGTATCATTTTAGCCCCTTCACTACCTTCTAATACTATAGACACTTGACCTTCTTTATAATATCCATATTTTTTATAAATATTTATCATTTGATCCCATAAAGTTAATCCTTTTGTCTTATAATATGCTGCCGCTTCTGCTAAAGCCATTACAGCCGCAATACCGTCTTTATCTCTAGCATAATCACCAATCAAGCAACCATAACTTTCCTCAAACCCAAATACATATGTTGCATCTTTGTTTATTTCTGCCAATTTCATTTGTCTACCTATATTTTTAAATCCTGTCAAAACTTCTCTAATTTGTAAATTATAATATTTAGCTATATCGTAAGCTAGGTTTGAAGAAACAACTGTTGTTAAAAACATTCCATCACTTGGTAATATTCCTTTTTCTTTCATTTGAGATATTCTGTATTCTGCAATTAATAATGCTGACATATTACCTGTATAAGTTTTGTATTCACCTGTTGCAGCATCCTTTGCAAAAATTCCTAATCTATCAGCATCTGGATCTGTTGCTAATACAACATCGGCATCTTTTTCCTTAGCTAAATCCAAAGCTAATTTAAATGCTTTTGGATCTTCTGGATTTGGATAATCTACTGTTGGAAAATTTCCATCTGGTTTTGCTTGTTCTGGTACAACATAAACATTTTCAAAACCTAAATCTTTTAATAAACCTTCAACAAGAGTATTTCCTGTCCCATGTAAAGGTGTGTAAACAATTTTTATGTCTTTTCCAACTTCTTTTATAACATTTGGGTTTAAAACAGAATTTTTTAGTATATTTAAATATTTTTCATCTATTTCTTTACCTATAACATTATATAATCCTTTAGCTTTAGCTTCTTCTTCTGATATCATTTTTATTGTACTATAATCAGAAATATTTCTTACTTCTGTTATTATATCTTTATCTACTGGAGAAACGATTTGTGCACCGTCATCCCAATACACTTTATATCCATTATATTTTGGTGGATTATGACTTGCTGTTATCATAACTCCTGCTGTACATTTTAGTTCTCTTACTGCGAAAGATAATTCTGGTACAGGTCTTAAATTTTCAAAAATATATGTTTTTATTCCATTTGCATTTAAGATTAATGCTGTTAATTTACTAAATTCATCTGACATTTTTCTAGAATCATAACTTATTGCTACTCCTTTGTCTTGTGTACCTTGTTTAATAATATAATTTGCTAATCCTTGAGTTGCTTTTCCTACTGTATATTTATTCATTCTATTTGTCCCAGCACCTATAACTCCTCTTAATCCAGCTGTTCCAAATTCTAATTCTTTGTAAAATCTATCTTCTATCTCTTTGTCATTATCTTTTATAGCTTCTAACTCCTTTTTTGTTTCTTCATCAAATGCATCACTTGTACACCATTTTTTATATTCTTCTAAATATCCCATAATATCCTCCTTAAATTAATAAATTTATTTAAAAAGGGCAGAATTAATAATTTATGCATTATCATTCTCCCCTCCTTTTAACATACATTATAGATTATAAAATTTTTTATATAATTCTCTTGCTGTACTAGGACAGTCAACCCCTGCTGAATCTGCATTTTTTACAGGAGCAAATTCTTCTTCTCTTTTTACTCTCAATATTGCCATATCATCTAATTCTCCAAAGGCATCAAATAAGAATGCTTCAAATTTATATGCATTAGGTCCATCTGGTACTACTTTGTTACCATCTTTGTCTATATATGTAGCTTTTTTAAAAGCACTATGATATGGTAAAGGTTCTTTTCCCATTCTTTCAATAGCTGAGATATTAAATAAATTACATAGAATATGTGATTCACCATATAATAATTCACCATTTTCATCTGTTTGTTCAGCCATTTCTTCTGATATTTCTGTATATTCTACAACATTAGGTTTACCATTTCTTTTACAAAATACTCCAACTTTTTCTTTTGGGTTAGCCTTTACTACTGATTTTCCTGCAGCTGTAACATGTTTATCAATTGCAATTCCCATTAATACAGGATCTACCATTTTTACTAAACAGTTATCAACACCACCTATAAACACCCATTCAATTCCTAATTCTCTCATTTTATTAGTCATTTTATTTTTTACTAATGATTCATAAATTCCACCATGTCCATCTGCTGCTAGTTTTATTAATCCATCTTCACCAATTAATATTTTTCCTTCCATATCTACCATTGGTAATTGACCTTGTATAAAGAAAAATAAATTTTTGTCTTTTTCATATCCAAAATATCTATTCTTTTTAAAGAACTCTATTGTTGCAGCATTATTTTCTTTACTTGTCATTATGAACCAAGGAATTACTACTCCATATTTTTTTCCTTCTTCTTTTAACCCATCACATAATAATTCAAATAATGATTTATGAGAATCTAATCCAATATCATATGTTCCCTTTGGTCCATTATGTCCTAATCTTGTTCCTTGTCCTCCAGCCATTGTTACCGCAGCAAGTTTTCCGTCTTTTATTGCTTTTTTACCTATTTCTTCATAATATTTATATTTATCGTTTAATTTATATTTATCTAAATACTCTATAGGTTCTATTTTTGCATCTGAAACCTTTAATTCTCTTTTTGTATTTTCATACAATGACTTTACAAGCTCAAAATCTATATTTTCTATTTCTTTCAATAATTCTTCTTTTTTATTTTCATCTAAACTCTCATAATTATTTAGTAGATGTTCTTGTCCGTATTTTTTTAAAATTTGTTTTATTTCTTCTAATCTTTTTTCCATATTCACATTCCTTTCTATAAAAAATTTAATAATATAGAACAGGAAAAATATTCCTGTTCTATATTTATATACTATTTAATTAAGATTTTCAATAGTTTTTTTAAATTTTTTGTATTCCAGACGTATTAAGTACTTTACTATGCTTAGCTATAATATCTTGCATATGATTTTTAATATCATCTATTTTAAAACAATTCACAATATCTACTTGGTTTTCTGACATCATATTTTCTAATATGTTATTTATTTTTTTCATATATTCTTCTTTTCCTGCCACTATAATACACAACTCTTTATTAGTACACTTACATAGATATTCTATTTTTTCATTATAATTATTTTCCCAATTTATTTCCAATAATTTTCTTTTTCTTTTTTCTTCTAAATTAATTTTATTTATTAATATTGTTGCACTATCTTTTAAATTTTCTTCTGTTAATATCACTACTTTTTTATTTTCCTCTAATTTTTTGTTTATATATGGTAATACTATCATTTCTAAATGAAAATCGCTTGCATAAAAACTACATAATTTTTCTTCGTTTTCTTTAGTAATCATATAATATCAATCCCTTTCCATTTACGGATATCTTTGATAGCCGTGATATTCTTTTGTTAACTACTGGTAAATTTTACCATTTTATTTCAAATATGTCAATTATATTTCAAATAAAATCATCGATTTTTTTCGACATGAATAATTTTCATAGTTTTGTAAATAATTAATTTAAAGAAATTTTTTACAAAAAAGTCTTATTTTTTATGAATAGGAAATTTAAAAGGAGGAAATACATGAAAATTTTTCAAAAAATACTTAAAAATAAAAAGTTAAAATTTATACTTATTTTAATTTTTTTACTATCAATATATATTTATTTTTCAGCTCTATCATATGTAAATGCAACTTCTAATGATTTAAAAAATAATTTATTTAGACTACATGTAATTGCAAATAGTGATTCTAAAGAAGATCAAAACTTGAAATATATTGTAAGAGATAATTTGCTAGATTATATGAATTCACTTTGTGCTAACTGTTCTACTAAAGAAGAAGCTATTTCTATTGCAAAGGAACATATTAATGATTTTGAAAAAATTGCCACTAATACAATTATAGAACATGGATATTCATATAATATAAGTGTTGAAATAGGAAATTTTGAGTTTCCAACCAAACAATACGGTGACATTTCACTTCCAGCAGGTTATTATGATGCTTTAAGAGTTAAAATTGGAGAAGCAAAAGGACAAAATTGGTGGTGCGTAATGTTTCCTCCATTGTGCTTTGTTGATGTAACATCAGGTGTTGTTCCAGAAGATTCTAAAAAATTATTAAAAGAAAATTTATCAGAAGAAGATTTTACTTTAATATCTGATAATTCTAGTTCAGAAATAAATTTTAAATTTAAATTATTAGAAATCTTTTCAAAGAATAATCTTATAACTGCAAAAAATAATTAAAAATAGTTGTAAATTGTGTTCATTTATGTTATATTTCAATATAATTAGAGTGTTAATAACACTCTTTTACTTTAGAAAAGATTTATTTTGGGGGTAATATATTTGGAAAAACTAGTAATAACAGGACCAACACAATTAAATGGAGAAGTAACAATTAGTGGTGCAAAAAATGCTGCAGTTGCTATATTACCAGCTACACTTTTAATAGATGGAATTTGCACAATTGATAATATACCTAATATAAGTGATGTAAAAATTTCCTGCGAAATATTAGAAAAATTGGGAGCTAAAATAACATGGAACACTCCTAATGAAATAACTATAGACACAAGAAATATAACAACAACAGTAGCTCCTTTAGATTTAACTAGAAAATTTAGAGCATCTTATTACATAATTGGAGCAATGCTTGGAAGAAAAGGAAAAATACAAGTTGGTATGCCTGGAGGTTGTAAATTAGGTGCAAGACCAATCGATCAACATATAAAAGGTTTTGAAGCACTTGGAGCCTCAGTAGAAGTAGAAAAAGGAAACATAACAGCAAAAGCAGATAAATTAATAGGAAATTCTGTATATATGGATGTTGTATCAGTTGGTGCAACAATAAATGTTATGCTATCTGCTGTATTAGCAGAAGGAACTACAATTATAGATAATGCAGCAAAAGAACCACATATTGTTGATGTTGCTAATTTCCTAAACACAATGGGAGCTGATATCAGAGGTGCTGGAACAGATGTAATAAAAATTAATGGTGTAAAAAAATTATCTGGCAACGCATCCTATTCTGTAGTTCCAGATCAAATAGAAGCAGGAACATTTATGTTAGCAGCAGTTGCTTCAAAAGGAAATATTTTATTAAAAAACTGCATTACAAAACATTTAGAATCAATAACAGCAAAAATAATAGAAGTTGGTGGTCAAGTAGAAGACTATGGAGATAGTATAAGAGTTTGGTGTAATAAAAGACCCGGAAAAGCCAATATAAAAACTCTTCCTTATCCAGGTTTTCCAACAGACTTGCAACCTCAAATGGGAGTTGTTCTATCAGTAGCAAATGGTACTAGTGTTATTAACGAAAGTATATGGGAATCAAGATTCCAATATACTGAAGAATTAAATAAAATGGGAGCAAAAATTACTGCTCAAGGAAAAACAGCATTCTTTGAAGGTGTAGATAAATTATATTCAGCTCCAGTATATTCTACTGATTTAAGAGCTGGAGCAGCATTAATAATTGCTGGTATAATAGCAGAAGGCGAAACAGAAATATATAATCTTGAACATATTGATAGAGGTTATGAAAATATTGAAGGGAAATTTAGAAATTTAGGTGCTAATATAAAAAGAATAACAGAGTAAAAATAGAAAGAAGAAATAAATATGCTAAATTTTTGTAGTTTATATAGTGGGAGTAGTGGAAATAGTTTATTTGTGCAAACAGAAAACACAAGAATATTAATAGATGCAGGTGTTAGTAGTAAAAAAATAGAAGAAGGTTTAAAATCTATAGATGTTGAACCTTCTTCTATTGATGCTATATTAATAACACATGAACATTCAGATCATGTTCAAGGTCTTGGAACTTTTTCTAAAAAATTTAATACCCCAATTTATGCAAATCAAGAAACCATCGATAATATGCAAAATCAAATATTAAAAATATCAGAAAAAAATATAAAAAAATTTAAAGTTGATGATAAATTTTCTATTGGAGATATAGATATTAAATCTTTTTCCATCCCACATGATGCCGCTAATCCCTGCGGATTTAATATATTTAATGGAAATAAAAAATTAAGTATAGCAACAGATATTGGACATATGGATAATAAATTAATTAAAAATTTAGAGGATAGCTTATTTATTTTATTGGAATCAAATTATGATCCAGAAATAATAAAATATTCTAGATACCCATATAGTTTAAAAAGTAGAATTACTGGACCTTTAGGTCACCTATCAAATGATTCTGCTGGAAAAACTATATCATACTTATTAAACTCTGGACTAAAAAGTGCAATGTTAGGTCACTTAAGTAAAGAAAATAATTTCCCAGAATTAGCTTATAAAACAGTTGTCGATCAATTAATGGAAAAAAATAATTTTAATACTTCTCTATCTTTAAGTGTAGCAGATAGAAATAATCCAGGTAAATTATTAGAATTTTAAAAGGAGTTTATACATATGTTAAATATTAATATTATTTGCGTTGGTAAAATAAAAGAAAATTACCTAAAAGATGCAATAACAGAGTATTCTAAAAGGCTTTCTAAATATTGTAAACTTGAAATTACTGAATTACCAGATGAAAAAATTCCAGACAAGATAAATGAAAAAATTTCAAATACCATAAAAGAAAAAGAATCTATCAATATTATTAATCATATAAAAAAAGATTCACATATTATATGTTTAGACTTAAAAGGTAAAGAATTATCTTCAGAAGGTTTTTCTTCATATATTGATAACATTTCTTTAACTAATAGTCATATTACATTTATAATAGGGGGATCTTTAGGTTTATCTGACAAATTATTATCAATTTGTAATTACAAAATATGTTTCTCTAAAATGACTTTTCCTCATCAATTAATCAGAGTATTTTTGCTCGAACAAATTTACAGAGGATTTAAAATCATTAATAATGAGACATATCACAAATAAATATTTATCTGTAGAGAAAATAATATAAGAAATAAAAATCAAATTAAACATGTTTTAGGGGCGTAAAATAGTTATAAAATTATTTTTTAATGGGGGGAATATTATTTTCTCTACAAGCTTAATTACTATTTAAATTTTTTAAAATTTTTTTAGATAATAAATTTATTACAATATTCTTTATTGCAATAAAAATTGAAATAAAAATAAAAACTTTAATTATCATTTAACTTCCTTTGAAATAAACTGACATAATAATACACTATTATATTTATTCTGTCAACGAAAACTCTATGACAAAATTCGCCAAATAACAACAGATGTTAACATTCCTGCTATATCTGCAGCTAATGCTGCTATTAAAACAAATCTTGTTTTCTTTATTCTCACCGCACTTGTGTATATTGCTATTGTATAAAGAGTAGTTTCAGTTGATCCCATAATTGTAGAGGTAATTAACCCAATATTACTATCTACTCCAAATTTCTTCATTATATCTGTTGCTACAGCAATTGAAGCACTCCCTGAGATAGGCCTTAACATTGCAAGTGGCATTATTTCGCTTGGAATATTTAGTAATATTAAACCTGGCTTTATTAATTCTATTAAAAAATTCAATACTCCTGAACTTCTTAACGCTCCTATTGCAACAAATAATCCTATTAAAGTCGGAAAAATTTTTAAAACAATTTCTATTCCTTCTTTTGCTCCATCTAAGAAAATATCAAAAACCTTATTTTTTTCTATTAATCCAAACAATAAAATTATTAATATAACTGTTGGCATAGCAGCACTTGATATATAATCAACAATTTTCATTTTATCTCCTTTTACCTAATTTTATAAATAATTTTGTAACTAAAACTCCTATAATAGCAGCAACTATAGTTGCTATCCAAACTGGAAATATAATTTTAGTTGGATTAGCAGATCCTAATGAATTTCTTATAGCTATAACTGTAGTTGGTATAATTTGTAAAGATGCCGTATTAATCACAATTAACATTACCATGGAATTAGTCAACTTATCCTTTTGAATATTATCTTTCTGCATAGATTGCATAGCTTTTATTCCTAAAGGAGTTGCTGCATTTCCTAATCCTAATATATTTGCAATCATATTCATAGAAATCTGTTTTTGTATAAAATTGTTATTCTTCAAATCAGGAAATAAAAACTTTATTAATGGTCTTAAAAATTTAGTAAGCCTTTCAACAACAGTAGTTTTTGATGCTACTGCCATTATTCCATTCCATAAACACATTGTTCCTAATAAAGTCAAAGATAATGTAACCGCTCCTTCGGTAGATTCAAAAATAGAATTATTTACATTATTTATATTTCCAGAAAAAAAAGCATAAATAAATGATATAATTATAAACATTGGCCATAATATATTTAACATTTTTTCTCCCCTAAATTAATATTATTACATAAAAAATGAATTTATACATTTTTCCATATATTGTTAAAATTAATTTAATTAAACTTATTGACCAGAACACTTTCATATGATATATTATATTTGTAAAGTGGTTGTCGAATTTTGTAGTATTTGAGGAGGATGAGTCTATGAAATCAACAGGTATCGTTAGAAAAGTAGATGAACTTGGAAGAGTAGTAATACCTATAGAAATAAGAAATAAATTTAATATAGCAGAAAAAGATCCAATAGAAATTTATGTAGATGGTTCTTCTATCGTTCTAAAAAAATATGAACCAAATTGTATATTTTGTGGAAATACTAAAAATTTAATAGAATACAAAGACAAATTAATTTGTGATAAATGTTCTAACAAAATATCAGAATTAAAAAAATAAAAATCTCTATGAGATTTTTATTTTTTTATAAACTTCATATATATTTCATTTTTGTCAACATTTCTTAGTTTAGCAATTTTTTTTATTATATCTTTTTTTTCATATCCTAACTTTTCATAATATTTATATTGTTCTTCAATATCTAAACTAGCTAGTTCAGTTTTAGCATCCTTTTTTTGTTCATTTTTTTCTATAATAATAACAATTTCTCCTCTTAAATTTTGGGATTTTATCATAATATCTTTTATAGTTCCTCTTATATATTCTTCATGAATTTTAGTTAATTCACGTGCTAAAACAACTTGTCTATTATCTAAAATTTTGCTTAAATCTGACAATGTTTTACTCAATTTATGGGGAGCCTCATAAATTATAATAGTATCTTCTGCATCTTTTATCTTATTTAATTGTTCTTGTCTTAATTTTTTGTTTAAAGATAAAAAACCCATAAAAGTAAATTCTTTAGTACTTATACCAGAACATATTAAAGCATTTACCATTGCGCATGCACCTGGTATTGGCACAATATTAATATCATTTTCTATAGCTCTTTTTACAATTTCTTCTCCTGGATCTGAGATTCCCGGAGTTCCGGCATCAGAAACTAAAGCAATATTTTCTCCATCTAATAATTTTTTTATCAAAACATCTGATTTATCTTCTTCATTATGTCTATGATAACTAATTAATGGTTTTGAAATTTCAAAATGATTTAATAACTTTAACGTATGTCTTGTATCCTCTGCTGCAATTATATCTACATCATTTAATACTTTTAACGCTCTTAAAGTTATATCATCTAGATTTCCAATTGGCGTTGCAACTAAATATAAGTTTCCTTTCATAACTTCTCCTTTAATTTTTATTATATATTTTTAGTATTTCATCCGTATATTCACCATTTTCATTATAAATATATAGATTTTTTTCTATTTGTAAAAACGGTTTTGCATTTTTTACAGCTTCTATTAAAACCAATTTTGGTTCTGTATTCACATTTGAATAAACAAATTTAATTTTTTTAGGTTCTAACTTATTTTTTCTCATTAAAAATAAAATATCAACTAAGCGCTCTGGCCTATGAACCATGTATATGCTACCTCTATCTTTTAATAAATATTTTGAAATCTCAACAAAATCCTCTAGATTTGCAGTAATTTCATGTCTAGATATTAATTTCTTATTATTAAGATTTTTAATTCCAGTGTTTTCTTTTTTATATGGTGGATTCGTAACCACTACATCAAAACTACCATATTCGTAAATATTTTTCAAATTTTTAATATTTTCATTTATAACTTCAAATTTATTTTCTAAATTATTTAATTTGATATTTCTATTTGCTAAATCAAAAACTTCCTCCTGAACCTCTACTCCAACTATTCTTTTTAATTCTGTTTTTCCACATAATAATATAGGTATAATACCTGTCCCTGTTCCTAAGTCTATTACTTCAGCATTTCGTTTTATTTTTTTTGCAAAATCAGAAAGTAATACACTATCTATTCCAAAGCAAAATCCCATTTCATTTTGAATAATTTTTAAATTTTTATATTGTAAATCATCTATTCTTTCATTTTCATTCAACTCTATTTTCATACCTATTATATTTACTTTCTCCTTTCCTAACATAACTAATTTTATTAATTTTATTTTATATTGTCAATATATTATTATTAATACTTAAATTTAAATTACAAAATGAATTAATTTTATTTTATAATTTAAATTTATTTATTATATTTTTAATTTTTTTTATTAAATTAAAAATATTAATATCTATATAAAAAATTTCTCTCAAAAATTTTATAATTTTTTTTAATAATAATTTCTTATAAATTAATTATTTATTATTTTTATTTCCGTTTTATATATTTAATTTTTATACCCTATAATTTTTAATTACATATTTTTCCAAATAACTTTATAAAATTTTTTAACCTTTAAAATCAATTCTAAGACATTTTTATTTTGGATAAAACAAATTTATCATTCTCAATTTGATATCATACTCTCGTTTAATGTTTTTACGTAAACTTTGTTTGCTTATTTTAATTCACTTTGCAATCTTTACTAATTTTATAACTCTAAAACCACTTTTCACTATTCCGTTATGTTTTAGGCTTAACATTTTTGTATTTTCTATTTTTATAGCGCTCTTTCTTATGGATTATGTATACCAAGTATTGAATATTTTATAAA
>CAKPAX010000018.1 GCA_934133175.1 uncultured Clostridia bacterium
TAGTAATGCATTAAGCTGACCAATACTAATAAATCGAGGGCTTAATCACAAAAGTGGATTGGAAAGGTTTATAAAAAATTCATCTATGTATTTTTGAGTGTGAAAAAATAATTGAAAAATTTGAATAAAATACTTGCAAAAATATAAACTATATTATATAATAGCAAAGTAAACAAAATTAGTAATTAATTTTCTAGTGATGATTACATGGAGGAAATACCTGTTCCCATACCGAACACAGAAGTCAAGCTCTAATGTGCCGAAGATACTTACGGGTTACCCTGTTGGGAAAATAGGTTGTCGCTAGATTTATATATTCCTCTTTAGCTCAGTTGGTAGAGCGCTCGGCTGTTAACCGATAGGTCGTTGGTTCGAGTCCAACAAGAGGAGCCAAGAAAAAAAGTTTTGTAAAGTAACATTTACAAAACTTTTTTATTATGCATAAAAAGTTAAGTATAAAAATAGAAAAAATAAAAAATGAAAATAATGGAAAAAACATTTATAGAGCATATAGTTGGTACGATGTTTATTATAAATATTTAATAATTAAGGAGAAAATAAATAATGAAAAAAATTAAAGATTACCCAAGACCACAATTGGTAAGAAATGAATGGCAAAATTTAAATGGAAAATGGAATTTTATTTTTGATGATGAAAATATAGGAGAAGAAAAACAATATTTTAAACAATTTCCAAAATCAAAAGAAATACTTGTTCCATTTACATATGAAACTAAAATGAGTGGAATTGATGATGAAACTGTTCATGAAAATATATGGTATTCTAATAATGTAAAATTAAGATTAAATGAGAATAAAAGAACAATATTGCATTTTGAAGGAAGCGATTTCATTACTAAATTATGGATAAATGGAAAATTTGTAGGAAAAAACATAGGAGGATATCATAGATTTTCTTTTGATATTAGTAAATATATAATTAATGGAGAAAATAATTTTACAATAAAAGTAGAAGATTCTTTATCCAAGAGTCAACCAAGAGGAAAACAAAGATATAAAAATGAAAGTTTTAAATGTTGGTATATTCAGACAACTGGTATATGGAAAACAATATGGATTGAAACAGTTCCTAAAAATTATATAATATCTGTTAAAAATACACCAAACTTAGACGACCAAAATATTAATATAGAGTTAGAAACAAATATCAGCCTAAAAGAAATTGAAAACTATGAAGTTGAAATAGAAATCAAATATGATAATGAAATAATAAATGTTGAAAAAAATAAAATGGAAGACAATATATTCAAATATAAAATTAACATTTGTAATAAGCAGAATAATCATAAAATTAAAGAATGGTCTCCTGAGCATCCGTATTTATATGATATAAGTTATAGATTATATGAAAATAATGTATTAATAGACGAAGTATCATCATATTTTGGAGTTAGAAAAATATCAATAGAGAATTCAAAAATATTATTAAATAATAAAGAATTATATTTAAAAATGATTTTAGATCAAGGTTATTGGGCAGATTCGCATTTAACACCACCAAATGAAGAGGCTATAATAAAAGATATAGAACTAGTAAAAAAATATGGATATAATGGAATAAGAAAGCATCAAAAAGTAGAAGATGAAAGATTCTTATATTACTGTGACATAAATGGTATATTAGTTTGGAGTGAAATGGCTAATTGTTATGAGTTTAATAATAGGTCAGCAGAATATTTTATGGATGAATGGATTAAAGTAGTAAAACAAAATTATAATCACCCATCAATAATTACGTGGGTACCTATTAATGAATCATGGGGAATTCGTGAAGTACCAGAAAATATAGAACAACAAAACTTTGCAAATAGCATGTATTATATTACTAAAGCATTTGATAAAACTAGACCAGTAATATCAAATGATGGTTGGGAACATACGATATCAGATATAATAACTATTCATGATTATAAACAAGAAGCTAATTTATTATATAATGAATATAATGATAAAGAATTAGCAGTATTAAATAATAAGAAGCAATATAATAAAACTCATAGATTATTTAGTGGTAATTATAAATATAATGGACAACCTATTATAATGAGTGAATATGGAGGTATAGCACTAAATTCAAATAAAGGTTGGGGATACGGAAAACAGGTAGTAGATGAAAATGAGTTTATAAAAAGATTTAAGGATTTAACCGATGCAATAAAAAATACGCACTATATAACAGGATATTGTTATACACAATTAACTGATGTTCAACAGGAGATAAATGGTTTAGTTGATGAGAACAGAAAAGAGAAATTTAGTGATGAAATTATTTATAAAATAAGAAGTGTAAATAAATAGGAAAAACATGTATAAAATTTACAAAAAAGCAAATAAATTATTAGAAAAACATTAAAATAACAGATAAGAAATTATCTGTTATTTTTTGTGATTAAAAATAAAGCTTAAAATTAATAATTTCAAACTTGAAAAATAAATATTCTTATGATATTATACAAATTATAAAAAAATGGAGAAAATAATAGAAAAATGAAAGAATTTATATCTTTACTCATAAGTTTTTTATTTATGGGAATTGCTGATAATATAGATTCAGCTTTTAATAATGCAGTAAGTATAGATGCAATAGTTGTATGTGGAAGCTTATTTTCAATAGATTTAATTTTAAAGTCATTAGGTGATATTGGAATTTATACATATAGAATAGTTAGAAAAGATGAATCAAAATATTTAATAATTCAAGCATTTACAAGTTGTATATTAGGAATAATAGGATTTATATTTAGAGATTTATTAATAAATATATTTGATTTAACAGAGATACAAAAAATTATGTTATCAAATATTTTAAAGCTATATATTTTATATTTAGTATTTGGAAGAATGGCAAATTCATTATTTGAAATTGTAAGGTTAAAAAATGAATTAAAACTATATCGAAAATCTTTAGTATTGTTTTATATATTATTAATCTCGTTAGATGCAGTGGTTTATATAACGACTAAAAATTTAAATTTGTTATTTTGTGCAACAATAATTGCATGGATATTATCAATTATATACATGTTATATAAATTAAAAATTAAAATCGAATTACCAGATAAGGAATCATTAGAAAATGTCTATAAATATGGTTTGCCAACCTCTATGGAAAGATTATTATCAAGAATATTTATACTTATATATGGTGCTATAGCAAGTCATTTGGGTACAGAAAAGTATTCAATACATACAATTTGTTATTCTGTTTGTGTTAGTTTAGAGATAATAACAAATTCATATAATGCAGCTTTAATGATTAAAATACCAATTAATGGTACTTATGAAGAACAATATAATACTATTATGGAAATGAAGAAAAAATGTTTTGGAATTATTATTTTATTAAATTATGTATTTTGTATGATATATTTAATTATTTCACATGGAAGTTTGTCAATAAGAACTTGTTTTCCATATATTATATTTTATTCATTTGGAGTATTTGGATTATATCCATATGAAACATATAAAACATTATGTATTGCACAAAGAAAACCAAAAATATTATTGTGGGGATCAACAATTGGAGTTATGATAAGACTTATAGTTTGTATCTTATTTTATAAATCATCAATATCTCTATTTGCATTTGGAATAGCAAATTTTGTTGATTTCTATTCTAGAAGTTTAATGTACAGAATCGGTTTATTTGATGTTAAGAAAATTGAAAATAAAGAATTAGTTGAAGAGTAACAAATATTTATAATTAGATAATATCCTATACAAAAGAAGGAGAAAACGATATTTATGAAAATAAAAAAAGTATTAAAAATAATAGGAATAATTTTATTAATTCTAGTCGTTTTACTAATAATTCATACAATTAGAAATTTTATTATAATAAAGAGCCTACAAAAAAATTTTAGCCAATATGAATTAAAAAATAATTATCATATAACATCAGTAGCAAAAGAAAGTGAAAATGTTACTATTACAATGAATTATTATAAAAAGGATACAAAACAAGTAGTATTCTTAGAAAGAAATATCGATGGTGATATATTAAAATTATCTATGTATGATAATGGGGAAAGAGTAGATATGTTTATAGATAATGAAAAAGAAAAGACTTGTAGATTAGATGTAGGTACAGAAGTAATACAAATTAACTTAGTTAATTATTTAGAAACAGATAATAATTGGCAAACATTTTTAGGAAGCTTTTTAGCTAGAATTACAAAAGGTGATTACAATAAAAAAGAATGTTACATTATAAATAATTTTATTAGTCCATTATTTATGAATGATGAAGATAAAAATGAAGTTTATTTAGAAAAAGATACAGGATTATATATAAAATCTATATTTGGAAGTACAGTAACAGATAGAAATTATGAATTTGATAATGTAAAAGATACAATTTTTGAAGAACCTAATATTGGAGAGTATAAAATATTAAAAGATAATTAAAATAAAGAGAAGATGATAAAATGTCATCTTCTTTATTATATTATAAAGTATTTTAAAAATTTTCGAAAAAAGTATTGACTTTGAGTTAACTCAAAGTGTTATATATTAATTGGATTAAAAATAAAAATTATATAAATATTAAAAAATGTAAGGAGGAATTAAGTATGGAAAAACAAACTGCTGGTAGAGAAAATTTAGGAAAACTAGCCCCTAAATTTGCAGAATTAAATGACGATGTATTATTTGGAGAGGTATGGTCAAGAGAAGATAAAATGTCATTAAGAGATAGAAGTATTGCTACTATATCAGCTTTAATGGTACAAGGATTATTTCCTCAATTAAAAGCTCATTTTATATTAGGAAAAAAACATGGGGTAACAAAAGAAGAAGCGGTAGAAATTGTAACACAACTAGCTTTTTATTGTGGATGGCCAAAAGCATGGAGTGCATTTCCTTTAATAGAAGAAGTGTATGGGAATGAAGAAACAAAAAATGAACATGGAGGTGTTTTCGGTCAAGGAGAACCTAATGTTAATTTTGCACAATATTTTACAGGAAAATCATATTTAAAACCATTAGCAAAAACTGATAATGTTTTTATTGCAAATGTAACATTTGAGCCAGGTTGTAGAAATAATTGGCATATACACCATGCTACAAAAAATGGAGGACAAATTTTAATTTGTGTAGATGGAGAAGGTTGGTATCAAGAAGAAGGAAAAGAAGCACAAAGTTTAAAACCAGGAGATGTTATTACAATACCTGCAAATGTAAAACATTGGCATGGAGCAAAGGCAAATAGTTGGTTTAGCCATATTGCAATAGAAGTACCAGGAGAAAATACATCAAACGAATGGTGTGAAAAAGTTGAAGATGAAGAATATAGTAAATTATAATTAAGGAGGATAAATTATGAGAAAAGATTTAGGAAATAAAATGAATTTTTTACCACTTCCAGTATTAATGATTGGAACTTATGACAAAGATGGAAAGGCAAATGTAATGAATGCTGCATGGGGAGGAATATATGATTATGGAAAAATATATATTGCCTTATCAAAACATAAAACAACAGAAAATTTAGAATTAAAAAAGGCATTTACAGTAGGATTTGCAACAAAGAAAACAGAAGAGATATCAGACTATTTTGGGGTAGTATCTGGGAATAAAGAAGATAAAATAGCAAAAACAGGAGTGCATGTAACAAAGTCGAATTTTGTAGATGCGCCTATTATTGAAGAATATCCATTAACATTAGAATGTACGGTTGACTCATTTGAAGATGGGGAATTAATAGGAAATGTTGTAAATTGTTCTGTAGATGAGGAATATTTAGACGAAAATGGAAAAATAGATATTGATAAAATGAAAATAATCACATTTGATATGGTAAGTAACACATATAGAGTTTTAGGAGAAGTTGTTGGAAATGCTTTTAAAGATGGTTTAAAATTAAAAGACTAGTATAAAAAAACTATAAATAGTATAAAGGAGAAAAAATGAATAAAGGTTTAATAGGTTTTATAATAGCAGTAATTGTTATAGTTGTTGCAGTTGCAGGATTTGCAGTATATAAAAATAACAATACAAATACTGATAATAACAATATTGAGAAAGATGTAGAAAATAATATACAAGAAGAAAATGTAAATAGTGAAAGAAATACAACTGAAGGTAAAACAGAAAATACAGTTACAAGTAATACAGAAACAAAAAATTTATCAAATGATAAAAGTAAAATATTAGTTGTATATTATTCTGCTCAAAGTCATACAAAATTAGTTGCAGAAAAGATTGCTAAAAATTTAAATGCGGATATTTTTGAAATTGTACCAGAAGAACCATATACAAGTGATGATTTAAATTGGTCAAATGATAATTCAAGAGTTTCAAAAGAACATAATGACGAATCTTTAAGAGATGTAAAATTAAAAAATACAAAAGTAGATAATTGGGAAAATTATGACACAGTATTAATAGGTTATCCAATCTGGTGGGGAATTGCAGCATGGCCAGTAGATACTTTTGTAAAAGCAAATAATTTTGAAGGAAAAAAAGTAATACCATTCTGTACATCATCCTCATCTAGTTTAGGACAAAGCGGAAATTTGTTAGAAAAGGAAGCTAATTCAGGAAATTGGTTAGATGGTCATAGATTTAGTTCAAGTGCATCAGATTCTGATATAAAAAATTGGACAGACGGTTTAAAATAAATAGTTAGAGATGAAGTATAAGACAATGGAAAAATTAAAATTAAATAATGGCGTAGAAATGCGAAACTTTGGATTAGGAACATATCTTATTAAACCAGAAGATGCTGAAATAACAGTAAGAGAAGGATTAAAGATGGGATTATATTGATTTATTGTTTATTCATCAACCTGGTGAAAATTATATGGCAGGTTATAAACAATTAGAAAAAGCATATAAAGAAGGAAAAATAAAAGCGATAGGAATTTCTAACTTTGAAGGAAAATATATAGAAGAACTTTTACAAAATTATGAGATAAAACCACAAGTTATTCAAGTAGAAGCACATCCATATTACACACAAGATGAATTAAGAAAAATATAAGATAAAGAAAATATTAAATTAATGAGTTGGTATCCACTAGGACATGGAGATTCATCTCTTATGAATGAAGAAGTATTTAAAAATTAAGTGAGAAATATCATAAAACACCAGCTCAAATTATTTTGAGATGGCATACACAAATGGGATTTATTGTAATACCAGGAACAAGAATGTTGAGCAGGTTAAAGAAAATTTTGATGTATTTGATTTTAAACTAACAGATGAAGATATGAAAGAAATATCAAAAATCAATAAAAATGAAAGATACTATACAAGAGCTAATGATATGTTAAAACAATTTGCAACTTGGCAACCAGAATATGAAAAGGAGTAATATTGAACTCAAAATAAAGGAATATAGGTTTAAAATAGATATGTCACAAATATATTGAAAAAATATTGACTACAAAATAGATAAATAGTATAATTATTTTTGATTTAGAAGCAAAGAAAAATAGAGATCTATCCTGCCGATAAATCTCATCCATCACACAGATAATGGCTTTGCTCTTATCTTTTATATTAACACTGATTTAAAAAGTTGTCAATAAATAAAAAAGAAAAAGGTAAAAATTTCAATAGAAGATTTAAACAACGTTTATAATGAATTAATAATGGAACATAGTATGAATTCCTAATAAAAAAGTTTTATTAGGAATGATTTATAGATGCCAAAAATGTGTGTGATTCTATTGGAATATCACATTTTACATATAATTGTAAAGAACAGTTTAAAAATCATGTAATAAATAATTTTATAAACTGTTATTCGAATTGTAAAACACCAAATCTATGTATAGAATGTAATAAATATATGAATTTTGCTATATGTGGGATAAAGCCAAGGAATTAGGATGTAATTATATAGCAACAGGTTATTATGCAAAAACAGAATATAGTTAAAAATATAATAGATGGGTGCTAAAAAAGTCAAAAGCAGGTAGAAGAGACCAAAGTTATGTTTTATGGAATATTCCAAAAGAATTAATAGAGCATGTGTTATTTCCTTTAGAAGATTTTAAAGATAAAGAACAAATAAGAAAAATAGCAAGAAAAAATAACCTAAAGGTAGCCAATACGCCAGATAGCGAAGATATATGTTTCGTACCAGATGTATAAAAAATTCTTAGAAAATAACTCAGATATTCAACCTAAAAAGGGAAATATTGTAACTACCAAAGGTGAAGTTTTAGGAAAACATAATGGACTATACAATTACACAATAGGACAAAGAAAAGGACTTGGAATATCTTACAAAGAGCCATTATTTGTTGTAGGATTTAATAAAGAAAAAAACGAAGTAATAGTTGGAGTAAAGGATGAAATATACAAAAAGGAAATGTATGTAACAGATATAAACTTATTACTATTCGATGAAATAAAAGAAAAAATGAGAGTAAATGTAAAAATAAGATATTCTAGTAAGGAAGAAACAGCAACAATACAAATGATAGATAATAATACTATGAAAGTAGAATTTGAAAATTCAGTTGCAAGAATAACTCCAGGACAATCTGCGGTGTTTTATTTAGAAGATATTGTTGGAGGTGGAGGAAAAATTATATAGAAAATAATATTAATAATAATGGAGGTAAAACAAATGAAAAAAAGCAAGGGAATTACATTAGTATCATTGATAATAACAATTATTATTCTTTTAATATTAGCAGGGGTAACAATATCAATGATATTGGGAGAGAATGGAATTATAAATAAAGCAAAAAATGCTAAGAATAATACAAATAGATCTCAATTTGAGGAGAATGTTGAAATTGCAGAAATAACTTATAAAATGAATTTAAAAGTTGAAAATGAACAAATTGCGTATGCTGAATTAAAAAAGACAATAGAAAATTACGGTTATTCTTATGAAGTAGAAGATAAAACATTAAAGATTACAAATAACGAATTTACAAAAACAATAAATTTAGAACAAGTTGAAACTGAAAACGAATCTTTGGAATGGATGAAGGTAAATAATTTAATTGTAACATCTAAGAATATTGGTAACTACAGTTCAAAATATTCCGGAATTGAAGAAGGAACAGTATTTTTAAATTATGATATAAATAAAAAAGATATATATAATCCTAGAGATTTATCCTTAGCTTCAGCCCAATATGGATTAGCTTTAATATCAACATATTCAAAAACAAATGATAATGAATATCTAGAAAATGCTAAATTAATAGGAAATAACATTTTAGAGAATAAAGTTTTCAAAAAAGAATATGCACATGCTAATAATACAAATGGAAATATGCTTACATGTATATCTTCTGAAAACAAAATGAATAATGGAAAATGGACATATAATAGTGATTATTATACATATCCATTAGATTCACTAATGTCATGTAAATTTTTAATTGAATTAACCAGAAGAACAGGAGATACCCAATATGCAGAAACTGCGATAAAAGTTATAAATTCATGGATATATGTTCAAAAAGAAGTTGGAACTGGAGCATTGCCGAATTACATGTATTATACAAATGAATTATCATGGGGAGAAGGTATGTGGCCAACTTGGGTAGAATATCCTTTAGATATTTCTTATTCAATATATTTAGCTGGAATGTCTGCATATCAGTACACAGGAGATATAAAATTCAAAGAATTTGTGGATGATTATTTTTCATTTGTAAATAATTCTTTTGAAAACTATAATGGTACTTTTTCTTTTATGAAGAATGGTACAGAATATAAACTACCATATGAATATATATGTGAGGAAAATTCAACCTATAAGGGAAAAAATCAGTCGAATCAAAATTATACTAATAGTGAAACGAATGATATAACAACAGACCAATTATTTTATACATTATTAGGATTAACTCTATATAATAAAGACTCGAAATATGTATCAGAATTTATTCAAGCAATTGATACACTACAATTTGAAGATGGAAAATTTTGGGGAGAATATACAATAAATGGAGAAAAAGGAAGTTTTGAAGAAATAGATATAGAAATTTTAAATACAGCATTTTATATAAGAATGTTAAAAATATGTAATAAAACAGAGGACATTCCAAAAATTGTAGAAATGATAATAAAAAATAGACAGAATTCAGATGATTTAAATGTTAAAGGTGCTTGGACATGGAATGCAGGAGAAAAAAGTTTTGTTATAGAAACATTAGCTACATCTGTGATTATACAGGAATTATATACAGATGGAATGCAGTAGAAAAGATTAATAATATACATAAATATTTTAAAAATCATTTATTATTAGTTGGTTTAATATATTTGCATCATATTTCTTTACAGCATTAAATAAAGGATTTGTATCTGCACTAATATCTTTTTTAAGAACATTAGTATTCCAAGTGGCAATGATTCTTATTTTACCAGCAATATGGGGGATTAATGGAATATGGTTTTCTGTTGTATGTGCCGAAATATTAGCAGTGATTGTTAGTATAATATGTATTATTAAAAATAGAAAAAAATATGAGTATGCTTAATTAAAAAATTAATATTTATAAAAAGCTAGAGAAAATTTTATATTTTTCTCTAGTTTTTTTATGGTTGAACATCCTTAAATTATATTATACTGACTTATCAGTATAAAGAAAAAAGATAAAAAATATGGTATAAAATAAAAGGTTTAAATTTGTAACCGATACTATATAGAAAAGGATAGTGAAAAGATGAGCAAAAGATTATATAAAACTATAGAAATAGAAAATTTAAAAGATATGTTAAACAAAACAAAAGATATTTATAGTAACAAGCCAGCATATAAAATAAAAATTGAAGAAAATAAATATCAAATATATACACATGAACAAGTAAGAAAAATGATTGATTCGTTAGGAACATCATTAATAGATATGGGTTTAAAAGATAAAAGAATTGCTATTATTGGAGAAAATAGATATGAATGGGAAATTGCATATTTATCAATAGTATGTGGAACTGGAATAGTAGTTCCAATAGATAAGTCATTACCAGAACATGAATTAGAATCTGTTATAGAAAGATCAGAAGTAGAAGCAATATTTTATTCTAATAAATATGAAGAAATTTTAAATAAAATAAAATATAGTAAAAGCAATAAATTAAAGCATCTTATATCAATGGATAATTTAGAAAATAAAGAAGGAATATATTCTCAAAAAGAACTTATACAAAAAGGAGAAGAATTAATCCAAAATGGAGATAAAAGATTTATAAATGCAGAAATAGATAACGAAAAAATGAGTATTATGTTGTTTACATCTGGTACAACATCAAAATCGAAAGTTGTAGCACTTTCACATAAAAATATTGCATCAAATTTAATGGATATAGGAAGTATTTTAGATATAACATCAGAAGATACATTACTTTCAATATTACCAATACATCATGTTTTTGAATGCACAGTAGGATTTTTGTTTTCACTATATAAAGGTGCTCAAACTGTATTTTGTGATGGGATAAGACATATCGTTGAAAATCTAAATGAATATAATGTAACAGTAATGGCATGTGTACCAGGTATTTATGAAAGAATTTTTTTAATGATAAGAAAACAATTAGAAAAGCAGGGAAAATTAGAAGAGATTTTAGAGAAAGAAGAGAAATTAAAAAATGCATCTATGGAGGAAAGAAAAAAAGAATTCAAAGAAATTCATGATATGTTAGGTGGAAAAATAAAATTATTTATTTCTGGTGCAGCAGCATTAGATTATAAAATTGAAGAAAAATATAGATTATTAGGATTAAATTTAGTTCAAGGATATGGATTAACAGAAACATCCCCTGTTATAGCAGTTGGAACAAAAGAAGAATATAGATTAGGTTCTGTAGGAAAAATTGTACCAAGTGCACAAGCTAAAATAGTAGATGTAAATTCCGAAGGAATAGGAGAACTTATTGTAAAAGGTCCTAATATTGCTTTGGGCTATTATAATGATAAGAAAGCAACAAGTGAATCATTTAAAGATGGTTGGTTTTACACAGGAGATTTAGCAAAAATAGACAAAGATGGATATATTTTCATTTGTGGTAGAAAGAAAAGTGTAATAGTTTTAAAAAATGGTAAAAACATATTTCCAGAAGAAATGGAAAATTTAGTAAATAAAATTGAAGGAGTAAAAGAATCTTTTATATTTGGAAAGAAACAGTCAAGTGATAAAGATAATATAAAAATAAATGTGAAAATTGTATATGACAAAGATATTGTAAAAGAAGTTTATAGGGCAGAGACAGAAGAAGAAATTTATAAAGCACTTTTTGAAAAAGTAAAAGAAGTGAATGCTCAAATGCCAAAATATAAAGCTATAAAGGGAATGATTATAACAGAAAATCCTTTGATAAAAACAACAACAAACAAAATAAAAAGGCAGGAAAATCTAGATGCAATTGAAAAATCTAAAAACTAATTATTTAGGAAAAATTAATACATTTTATAAAACAATAGATTCTACTCAAGCTGAGATATGGAGATTAATTGATAATAAAAATATACAAAATGGTACTTTAATTATGGCAGATATCCAAACAAAAGGAAAAGGTACACATGGAAGAATATGGCATACAGATGAGAGTAAAAATATAGCATTTTCATTTTTTGTAGAAACAAATTGTAAATCAAATTTATTAGATGGAATAACTATTGAAATTGCTGATATATTAATAAAAATTTTTAAGGAAAAATACAATGTGAATTTAAAAATAAAAGAACCAAATGATATTTTTTATAGTAATAAAAAAATAGGTGGAATTTTAACAGAAAGTAAGGTAAATTCAGGAATTGTAAAGTTTTTAGTAATTGGAATAGGATTAAATACAAACAAAACTAAATTTACTGAAGATATACAAAATATAGCAACATCATTAAAAAAAGAATTCAGTATAGATGTTAATAATCAAGAGATAATAGAAGAATTTTGCTATGAATTTGAAAAAATATTAAAAAGGAGAATTAATAAATGAAAATAAGTTTTTTATTTCCAGGACAGGGAACTCAAACAATAGGGATGGGAGAAGATTTATATAATAAATATCAAGAAGTTAAAGACATATATTCTAAAGTAGAAAAAATTACAGGGATAGATATAAAAGAAATATCTTTTAATGGACCAGAAGAAAAATTAAATGAAACCCAAAATACTCAATTAGCAGTTCTTACTGAAAGTTTGGCAATATTAGAAATTTTAAAAAAGAATAATATTAATGCTGATATGTCAGCTGGTTTAAGTTTAGGTGAATATACTGCATTAATTGAAGATAATATTTTTTCATTTGAAGATGGTGTGAAAATAGTGCAAAAAAGAGGAGATATAATGCAAAATTTAGCACCTAAAGGTAATTGGAAAATGGCTGCAATATTAGGATTAGATGATAAAAAAGTAGAAGAGATTTGCAAAAATGTAAGTAATGGATTTGTAGTTCCAGCAAATTACAATACTATTGGTCAAATTGTTATTTCTGGTGAAGAAGAAGCTGTAATAAAAGCGGGAGAACTAGCCAAAGAAAAAGGTGCAAAAAAAATAAGTTTGTTAAACACAGCTGGACCTTTTCATACAGAAAAATTACAAAAATGTTCAACAGCTTTAAAAGAAGAAATAGACAAAATAAAATTTAATTCTAAAAATTCAAAAGTTGTAAAAAACATTGATGGAAAATTATATAACAAAAATGATAATATTCAGGAAATTTTAGCAAAACATATAATGAATCCAGTAAGATTTAAAAATGTTTTACAAACTATGTATGATAATGGAACTGATTTATTTATAGAAATAGGTCCAGGAAAAACTTTGAGTAGTTTTGTAAAAAGAATGAAATTTGAAAGAAATATAAAAATTATGAATATTAATAATTGTAAAACACTAGAAGATGTAATAGAGGAGGTAAAAACTAATGAGTAAAGTTGCATTTGTAACAGGAGCGACAAGAGGAATTGGTAGAGAAATATCCATTGTTCTTGCTAAAGAACGGATATAATATTGCAATAAATTATAGAAAAGAAAATGAAGATTTAGAAATTACAAAAAAAGAAATAGAAAAATACAATGTGAAATGTTTAGCTGTTAAAGGTGATGTTTCAAACTTTGATGATGCCCAAAATATGGTAGAAGAAATAATAAATCAATTTGAAAATATAGATGTTTTAGTTAATAATGCTGGAATAACAAAAGATATGTTGATTATGAGAATGAAAAAAGAAGACTTTGAACAAGTAATTGATGTTAATTTAGTAGGAACATTTAATATAACAAAAAATGTTGTTCCATATATGATGAAAAAAAGAGATGGTAGAATAATAAATATTTCTTCTGTTGTAGGAATAAGTGGAAATGCCGGTCAAACAAATTATTCAGCATCAAAAGCGGGAATAATAGGATTTACGAAAAGTTTGGCAAAAGAAATTGGTAGTAGAAATATATTAGTAAATGCAGTTGCACCAGGATTTATAAAAACTGAAATGACAGAAAGTTTACCAGAAGAGGTTAAAGAGAATATAAATAAAAGTATTCCTATAAAAAGAATGGGAAATGTTAGAGATGTTGCAAATGTGGTTAAATTTTTGGCATCAGAAGATAGTTCATATATAACAGGACAGGTAATTAATATAGATGGTGGAATGTTAATGTAGAAAGGAATATAAAAATGGAAAGAAGAGTTGTAATAACAGGTTTAGGGGCAGTTACTCCAATTGGAAATAATGTTAATGAAACATGGAATGGAATAAAAGAAAGAAATTGTGGAATTGATGAAATAACTTTATTTGATACAACTAATTTTAAAACGAAACTAGCAGCAGAAATAAAAGATTATGATCCATTAAAATATTTTGAAACAAAACAAGCAAAAAGATTAGATAGATCATCACAATTAGCTATTATTGCTGCAAGAGAAGCTGTTAAGATGAGTGGAATAACAAAAGAAAATACAAATTTTGATAGAGTTGGAATTTTTGTGAGTTCAGGTATTGGAGGACTAAAAACAATACAAGATCAATGTGAAATAAATTTTGAAAAAGGTAACAGAAGAGTTTCACCAATGTTTATACCAATGTCTATTGCAAATATGCCAGCAGGAAATATTTCTATAGAATTTGGATTTAAAGGAGAATCTATGGGAATAGTAACTGCATGTGCCTCTTCTACTCATGCAATAGGAGAAGCATATAAAACAATAAAACTAGGTGAAGAAGATGTTATTATTGCAGGAGGAACAGAAGCTGCTATATGTGAAGTTGGGATAGCAGGATTTGAAAATATGAAAGCATTATCAACAGAAATAAATAAAAATAGAGCAAGTATACCGTTTGATAAAGAAAGAAATGGATTTGTAATGGGAGAAGGTGCTGGAATAATACTATTAGAAGAACTTGAACATGCATTAAAAAGAAATGCTAAAATATATGGAGAAATCATAGGTTTTGGTGCTACTACAGATGCTTATCATATAACTTCACCATGTCCAGATGGAGAATGTGGAGCAAAAGCAATGGTAAGAGCAATTGAAAATGCAAAAATTACACCAGATAAAATTGATTATATAAATGCTCATGGTACGTCTACACATTTAAATGATTTAACAGAAACAATGGCAATAAAAAAAGCATTTGGAAAAAGTGCAGATAGTGTTATGATAAGTTCAACAAAAGGAAATGTAGGTCATTTATTAGGAGCAGCTGGAGCTGTAGAAGCGATTTTTTGTATAAAAGCACTTGAAGAACAAGTAGTTCCGCCAACAATTAATTATAAAGAGAAAGATGAAGAATGTAATTTAAATATAGTTTCAAATGATATAAAAAAGGCTAATTTAAAAATAGTAATGTCAAATTCTTTAGGGTTTGGCGGTCATAATAGCAGTATTATAATGAAAAAATGGGAGGAATAAATTATGGAATATGATAAGATCAAACAATTAATGGAAGACATGAGTAATTCTAACCTTTCAGCTATTGAAATAGATTTTCCTGATGGCACAAAAGTTAGTATGAAAAAAGAAGTATCAAATAAAGTTATTACAACAAACAATCCAGAAGAAAAAACGGAAAGTATGGATACTACAGAAGTGATAGAAAAAAAGATAAGAAAAGGAAATATAGTAAAATCTCCAATGGTTGGAACATTTTATTTAAAACCATCACCAACATCAGATCCATATGTTGAAATAGGAAAAACAGTAAGGAAAAATGATACGTTATGTATTATAGAAGCAATGAAATTAATGAATGAAATAGAATCAGAATATGACGGAAAAATAACAGAAATATATGTAAAAGATGGTGAACCAGTAGAATATGGAACAGAATTATTTTGTATAGAATAGAAAGGAAAATAATAATGTTAGGAAAAGAAGAAATAGAAAAAATTATCCCACAAAGAGATCCTTTTTTAATGATAGATGAAGTTGAAGAATACAAACCAGGAAAAATGGCAATTGCATATAAAAATGTAAATGAAAGTGAATGGTATTTTAAAGGACATTTCCCAAAAAATCCAATAATGCCAGGGGTTTTAATTGTAGAATCATTAGCGCAAGCAGGTGCAATAGCAATATTATCTATGGAAGAAAATAAAGGTAAAAATGCCTTGTTTGGTGGAATAGAAAAAATGAAATTTAAAAAGATGGTAGTTCCAGGAGATAAATTAAAATTAGAAGTAAATATAATAAAAAGAAAAGGGCCTATAGGAATAGGAGAAGGAATAGCAACAGTAAATGGAAAAATAGTAGCTAAAGGAGAGTTAACTTTTGCAGTTGTTTAATAAGAAAGGACAGTGAAAAAAATTGAATAAAATATTAATTGCAAATAGAGGAGAAATTGCAGTTAGAATAATTAGAGCATGCAAAGAAATGAATATAAAAACAGTTGCTGTATATTCAGAAGCAGATAAAAACTCATTACATACCAGATTAGCAGATGAAGCAATTTGTATAGGACCAGCAAATTCCAAACAGAGTTATTTAAATATTAAAAATATTATAGAAGCTGCACAAATTACAAAAGCAGATAGTATACATCCAGGATTTGGATTTTTATCAGAAAACTCTCAATTTGCAAAAATCTGTGAAGAATCTAATATAAAATTTATTGGACCCAAATCAGCGGTTATAGATTTGTTGGGCAACAAATCTAATAGTAAAGAACTAATGAAAAAAGAAGGGATTCCAGTAATACCAGGATCGGATGGTAGTATAAAAAATTTAAAAGATGCTATTTTAATTTGTGAACAAATTGGATATCCAATTTTATTAAAGGCATCAGCAGGTGGTGGAGGAAAAGGGATTAGAATAGTTAATTCGTTTGAGGAATTAGAAACAAATTATAATATAGTAAAACAAGAAGCAAAAAACTCATTTAATAATGATGAAATTTATATAGAAAAATATATATTAGAGCCAAGACATGTAGAAATACAAATTTTAGCAGATGAATATGGAAATGTAATACATTTAGGAGAAAGAGATTGTTCTATACAAAGAAATCATCAAAAAATAATAGAAGAAACACCGTCAATGATTGTTGATGAAAAATTAAGAAATAAAATGGGAAATGTTGCTATAAAAGTTGCAAAGGCAGCTAATTATACAAGTTGTGGAACTGTGGAATTTTTGGTAGATTCTAATAGAAATTTTTATTTTATGGAAATGAATACAAGAATTCAGGTTGAACATCCAATAACAGAAATGAGAACAGGAATAGATTTAGTAAAAGAACAAATAAGAATAGCAGCAGGAGAAAAGTTAAAATATAAGCAAAAAGAAATTGAATTTAGGGGGCATTCAATTGAGTGCAGAATAAATGCAGAAAATCCAAATAAAAATTTTATGCCATCACCAGGAAAAATAAATGAAATCAATTTACCAGGTGGAAATGGGATAAGAATAGATACTGCAATATATAATGGATATGTCATTCCACCAAATTATGATTCTATGATTGCTAAAATAATAACTTTTGGAATTAATAGAAATGAAGCTATAAGTAAAATGAAAAGAGCATTAGAAGAACTAGTAATAGATGGAATTGAAACAAATAGGGATTTTCTTTTTGATATTATAAAAAATCCAAATTTTATAAGAGGAAAATTTGATACTTCATTTATTGAAAAAGAAATGTTAAAAGGAGAAACTAAAAATAGATGATTGTAGATAAAATAAAAAAAAGAGAAACAAAAAGTTTTGAAAATAAAAAATCACATATAGATATTCCAATAGGTAAATGGATAAAATGTGAAAATTGTAAAGAAATTGTTTATAAAGAAACAGTAAGAAGTAATTTTAATATTTGTCCTAATTGTGGTCATTATTTTAGAATGCATATAGGAAAAAGACTAGAGATGATAATAGATAAAGGTACATATAAAAGATTTGACTTAAATATAGATACAAGCAATCCATTAGAATTGGACGATTATCCTAGGAAATTACAAAAGTTAAGAGAAAAAACAGGACTTGAAGAAGCAGTAGCATGTGGAACTGGAAAGATCAAAGGTGAAGACGTTGTAATATGTA
The DNA here is from genome assembly GCA_934133175.1 of uncultured Clostridia bacterium. Taxonomy (GTDB): domain Bacteria; phylum Bacillota; class Clostridia; order TANB77; family CAG-508; genus CAG-269. The sequence goes on from CAKPAX010000018.1 coordinate 18,482, forward strand.
TAATGGATAGTGGATTTTTAATGGGAAGTATGGGAGCTGTTGTTGGAGAAAAAATAACATACAGTATAGAAAAATCAATTGAATTAAAAATACCTTTAATAATATTTTGTGTTTCTGGTGGTGCAAGGATGCAAGAAGGAATAATTTCATTAATGCAAATGGCTAAGACTACAGCAGCACTTGCTAAATTAGACGAAGCAGGGGGATTATATATATCAGTTTTAACAGATCCAACATATGGAGGAGTAACTGCATCCTTTGCAAGTTTAGGGGATATTATACTTGCAGAACCTGGAGCGATGATTGGGTTTGCTGGACAAAGAGTAATAGAGCAAACAATTGGAGAAAGATTACCAGATGGGTTTCAAACAGCAGAATTTTTATTAGAACATGGTTTTATAGATAAAATAGTAAAAAGAGAAGATATGAAAGATACACTTTATAAATTGATAGGATATCACAAAGGAGGAATTTCATATGGAAAGTAATAAACAAACGGCATGGGAAAAGGTAGAAATAGCTAGAAATCCAAAAAGAAAAACAGCATTAGATTATATTAATAATATTTTTGATGAATTTATAGAACTTCATGGTGATAGAAATTTTAAAGATGATAAAGCTATTGTTTGTGGATTAGCAAGAATAAAAGAGCAAACATATACAGTAATAGGGGAACAAAAAGGTAGAACTACTAAAGAAAATATAGAAAGAAACTTTGGAATGCCAAATCCAGAAAGTTATAGAAAAGCTATAAGATTTATGAAACAAGCAGAAAAGTTTAAAAGACCAATAATAACTTTTATAGATACTAAAGGAGCATATCCAGGAGTTGAAGCAGAAGAAAGAGGACAAGGAGAAGCAATTGCTAAATCTATGTTTGAAATGTCAAAATTAAAAGTTCCTATTATTGCTATAGTAATAGGAGAAGGTTCATCAGGAGGTGCTTTGGCAATAGGTGTTGCAAATAAGGTATATATGCTGGAAAATGCTATATATTCTATATTATCGCCAGAGGGTTATAGTAGTATACTATGGAAAGATTCAACAAGATATAAAGAAGCAGCAGAAAAAATGAAATTAACAGCTAAAGAATTATATAAATTAAATATTATAGATAAAATAATAAAAGAACCACTTGAAATAAATGATGAAAGTTTTATGCAATTAACTCAAAAAATGAGAGAAGATATAAAAAATGAGATTATAAAAATGCAAAAATTTACTAAACAGGAAATTGTACAAGACAGATATAAGAAATTTAGAGAAATAAAAGAATTTAATATTATAAATTGAGGAGGATAAAATGTTATTAAAAGATAAGAAAATATTAATTATGGGAATAAGAAACAAATGGAGTATTGCTTTTGGAATAGCAAAATCTGCATATGAAAATGGGGCAAAATTAATTTTTACATATATGGGAGAAGATAACAAAGATAAAATCGAGGAATTAATATCAGAGTTTAAAGGAAGTAAAGCATATGTTTTAAATGATGCTTCAAAAGATGAACTAGTAGAAGAATTATTTAAAAAGATAAAAGAAGAAAATGGAAAGATAGATGGAATTGTACATGCAATAGCACATGCAAATACAGAAGACTTGCATAATGATTTTATATATACAAGTAAAGAAGGATATTTACATGCAGTTGAAGTAAGTAGTTATTCATTTGTATTGGCAGGGAGAATTGCTAAAGAAATAGATTTATTAAATGATAATGCAAATTTAGTAACATTAACATATCATGGATCAACAAAGGTATTAGATGGTTATAATGTAATGGGAATTGCAAAAGCAGCACTAGAATCAAGTGTTAGATATTTAGCAGAAAACTTAGGAAAAGAAGGGAAAAGAGTAAATGCAATTTCGGCAGGACCTATAAAAACATTGTCAGCTAAAGGAATAAAAGACTTTTCTTCTATATTAACTGTTGTAGAAGAAAAATCTCCTTTACATAGAAATGTAACAACAACTCAAGTTGGAAATGTTGCAACATTTTTATTAAGTGATATGTCAGATGCAATAACAGGTCAAGTAATTTATGCAGATAGTGGTTATAATATAATGGGAGTTTAAAAATAAAATTTTATTGATAATACATTTTTTTTATGATATTATACTTCAAAAGTAAAAAACATAAGGAGGAAAAAATGTTTCATTCAATAGAAATATATATATTATTATTTTTCACATATGCAATATTAGGATGGCTAATGGAAGTAGGATGTAAATTAGTAGAAACAAAAAAATTTATAAATAGAGGATTTTTAATTGGACCATATTGCCCAATATATGGATGGGGAGCAATAATAATAACATTATTACTAAATAAATATCTAGCTGATCCAATTGCATTATTTATAATGGCAATTGTAATTTGTTCAATTATAGAATATGCAACAAGTTATTTTATGGAAAAAATATATCATGCAAGATGGTGGGATTATAGTAGAAGAAAATATAATATAAATGGAAGAATATGTTTAGAAACAATGATACCATTTGGAATATTAGGTGTTCTAATAATGTATTTTGCAAATCCATTTTTTACAGGAATATATGAAAAAATTCCAGAAAATGCATTAACAGTAATTTGTTCTTTCTTAGTAATAGTATTTTTAATAGATAATATAATTTCTTCACATATTATATCAACAATAAAAGTTGAAGGTATAAAGGCGGAAAAAGACAATACAAGAGAGATAACAGAGAAAGTAAAACAGATATTACAAAGCAAGTCTTTCTTACATAAGAGATTAATTAATGCCTTTCCAGATATTAAAAATATAAGAGGAAAATTAAAATTAAAAATTGAAGAAAAAAGAAGGAATGATTAGTATGAAAATTGCAATAATATCTGATGTACATGGAAATTTAGAAGCATTAAGAACGACATTAGAAGATATAAAAAAAAGAGATGTTGATAAAATTTTTTGTTTAGGTGACACCATAATGAAAGGTGTTCATAATAGTGAGTGCATAAGACTAATTAAAGAAAATTGTGATATTATTTTAAGAGGAAATACAGATAGACATTTTACAACTGACTTTGAAGATATAAGTATATATCCAGAATATGAACAAAAGAGAATAAAATGGATGCAGGAAAAACTTTCAAATGAAGAAAAAACTTTTTTACACCAACTACCATTTTCATATGAATTTTATATGAGTGGAAGTTTAGTTAGAATATTTCATGCAACGCCAGAAGCTGATGATGTACCAGTATTAAATCATAGTTCTATAAAAGAAAAATTAAATATGTTTTATCCATCAAAAAATACTATTTCACAAGAAATTGCTGATGTAGTAATATATGGACATATACATCATCCATATATGGATTCTTTATATAATAAAACATTAATAAATGTAGGTAGTATAGGGAACCCATTTGAAACAATACGAAACCCAGAAAAAGATAGTAATTGCTTAGAAATAACAAGAGCAACATATTTAATTCTTGAAGGAGAATATGGATCTAAAGAATATAAAAGTGATATATCATTTCAGTTAATAAAAGTTCCATATGATATAGATAAAGAACTTGTAGATGAAAATTTAAATATAGAAAAAGAAAATTATCATTACGAGTTAAAAAATGGAATGTATAGAAACATGGAAAAAGTAAATGGGAATTTTAGAAAAGCTGGTATTAATCCGGATGAATTTTAGATTAAAAGTATCTACGAATTGTCGAAATTTGTAGATGCTTTTTTGTTGACATTATATTTATACCAAATTATAATAATAACATATTTAATTAACTTTCTATATATTTTTTATCAAAAATAATTGATTCTTATATTTAATTCTAAAAAAATCAAAAAAATTAATTTAATAAGGAAGGTAGATATGAAAAAAATAAATGTAAAAAAGGTGTTATTGGTATTTTTAACACTATTAATATCATGTTGCCAAATTTCAATAGCAACAGATAACAAAGAAGTAACAAAAGATGGGAGTTATTTAATTAATTATACAGAAGATATATATGATTTAAAAGATGGATTAAAATCAGGAGAAATTAATGTATTAAAATCGGTAAAATATAATAAAGATTTATCATTTGATGTTTCTTTAAAAGCACAAGGATTAGGATTTTCAAAAGAAAAAATAAGTAAAAATAATTATAACATTGTATTTGCAATAGATAATAGTGGATCAATGTATGGAGACTCAGGAAGAATTCAAGCATGTGTTTCAGCAATAAATTCGGTCATAAAAGACTTATCAAGTAGTCCTAACATACAAATAGCAGTTGTAGCGTATAGCTCAGGGGCACATTTAGATTATTCGTCAGATGGTAGTCAAGAACAATATATTAGTTCTAATAATAGTTCCAGTGGAGTGATTTTAGCACTTGATCATTATGATTCAAATGCATATATAGGATATACAGATAATTATGGAACTGATACTACAAAAGATTATAATAGTAGAAATACATTAAGATGGATGTATTCTTCAACAGGAAAAAAATTCTATGCAGGAAGAACTAATACACAAGCAGGAATAATAAAGTCATATGAAGTTTTACAAAATGCATCTAATAAAAATAATGCTACACCTGTAATTGTATTAATGAGTGATGGAGAGGCAACAAATTATGCATATAGTGGAAACAATTTAACAGGATATAAATATGAAATAGATACAATATCTGCTTTAGATAAATATAAGAGTGCGTTTAGTAATGTTTATAGTCAAAATCAATTACCAGCATATAATGCTATTTTAAGTGCAAATTACGTCAAAAATAAATTAGAAAAATCATATAATAAAAAATGTAAATTTTATACATTAGGTTATTCATTAGAGCAGAATTATGAATATTCATTAGCAACTTTAAATCCAACAAATTCAAATCTAAAAAAATCACAAAACTATATGGAAAATAGTTATAAAAACTATGGTTTATATTCTTTAATAAATTCAACAGAAAGTACAAATTTAAAAAATAAATATGGATTAAGCAGTTTAAAATATAATGACAAATATTATGAAGGTAGTGTTCAAAATATAAAATCTGTATATAGCCAAATTGTAAATGATTCTATAACAGAATATGAAGATTTTGGCCCAGTAAAAGAAGGAACAAATTTAACAATAGAAGATGCAATTGATAAAGGGTTTAAAATAAATATAGATACAGATAATATAGAAATGACTCTTAGTAAATCAGTCATAGGAAGTGATAAAAAAGAGCAAATAAAAATAAATTTAACAAAAAAATCTGAAAATAAATATGAATATACAGATGAAGGTATAAGTGTAATTTATAATGTAATAAATAACAAAGTAACATTTAAAATATCTGCAAAAAATATTAATGGAAACATTTATGATTTAACATATAAATTAAGTTTATTAGAAGAAGCTACAGGAACTGAAGATGGAAAAACATATTACACAAATGATGCACAAAATACATATTACGAATTTGAACCAGAAAATGAAAATCCATATTATGACTTAAAAAATGTTAATCAAAAAATAGAAACAACTGGTTCAATAACATTAAAAAAAGACAAAGAACCGGAAAAAGAAAATGTAGTAGAAAAAAATACTGTTATAGAAAATACAACAATTAACAATACAACAGAAAATAATAAAAGTGTTACAAATGAAAATATAATAAATAAAAATACTATTAATGAAAATGTAACTAATAAAAACATTACTAATGAAGATATAGTTAACAAAAATATAACAAATGAAACTATAAATAATAAAGTAGTAAATAATGAAACGGAAAATAATAATAAAACTAATAATAAAATAGTTACAAACAATGAAATAAAATTACCTAAGACAGGATATTAATAAAGAAAAAAATTATAAAACCTTGCACAATTAATATATTTGTGCTAATATATATAGTATAGTAAAAAATAAAGCCAAATAGAAAGCAAAGTAAAATAAAGTTTATATATTAAAAGAGAATTAGGTTATAGCTGAGAGCCTAAAATATATATTTATTTGAAATTTCACTTTTTAAAGGTCTTCTTCTGAAATAATAGTAGGTAGAAGCGGTTGCCCCGTTAAAACAATAATAAGGTTAATTATTTTAATTAATAAAATTAGGTGGTACCACGAATATTATCCATTTCGTCCTATGTTTAGGATGAAATGGATTTTTTGAATTTGGTAGATATTTATAAAAAGGAGTGAATAGAATATGCAAGAACAAATTAAAAAGATTAAAGAACTTACATTAGAAAAGGTAAAAGATGCAAAAGACTTAAAACTATTAAATGATGTAAAAGTACAAATTTTAGGAAAAAAAGGTGAGTTAACTCAAGTATTAAGAGGAATGGGAGCTTTATCACCAGAAGAAAGACCAAAAATTGGTGAACTTGTAAATAAAGTTAGAGATGAAATAGAAACAAAAATAAAAGAAAGAGAAGAAGAATTTAAGCAAAAAGAACTACAAGAAAAATTACAAAAAGAAACTATAGACATTACACTTCCAAGTACAAAAATTAAAAGAGGAAGTAAACATCCTGTAAATAGAGTTATAGAAGAAATCGAAGATTTATTTGTTTCAATGGGATATGATGTTGTAGAAGGACCAGAATTGGAAACTGATGAATATTGTTTTGAAAGATTAAATTTACCAAAAGGTCATCCAGCAAGAGATATGCAAGATAGTTTTTATATAACAAATGAATACTTATTAAGAACTCAAACATCAGCAGTTCAAGCAAGAACAATGTTAGAAAAAGGTGGAAAAGAACCAATAAGAATGATATGTGCAGGAAAAACATATAGAAGAGAAGATGACGCAACACATTCACATCAATTTGGGCAAGTTGAAGGATTAGTAATAGACAAAAAAGATAAAAATGTTTCACTTGCAGATTTAAAAGGAACATTAGAAGTTTTTGTTAAGAAATTAATAGGAAAAAATTGTGAATTAAGATTTAGACCAAGTTATTTCCCATTTACAGAACCATCATACGAAGTAGATGTAAGTTGTTTTAAATGTGGAGGAAAAGGATGTAATCTTTGTAAACAAACAGGATGGATAGAAGTATTAGGAGCAGGAATTGTTCATCCAAATGTTTTGAAAATGAATGGATATGACCCAGAAGAATATGGAGGATTTGCATTTGGAACTGGTTTAGAGAGATTAGCAATGTTTAAATATGGAATTCCAGATATGAGATATTTATATGCAAATGATGTTAGATTTTTAAAACAATTTGATAGAATGGATTAATTATTAGAAAGGAAGAATAATATGAAATTAAGTACAAATTTTGTAAAAGATTATATAGATATAGATGTTGATGTAAAAACATTAGCAGAAGATATGACAAGAGTTGGAAATGAATATGATTCTGCTGAAAAACTTATAAATGCAACTAAATTAGTAATTGGTCAAATAAAAGAATGTGTTGATCATCCAGATTCTGACCATCTACATTTATGCAAAGTAGATATAGGAGATAAAATATTAAATATAGTATGTGGGGCTCCAAATGCAAGAACTGGTATAAAAGTAATTGTTGCACAAGATGGAGCAGAACTTCCAGGGGGGACTATAAGAAAAGGCAAAATAAGAGGTCAAGATTCAGAAGGTATGATGTGTTCAATTGCTGAACTTGGACTAGAAAATAAATTTTTAACTACAGCAGATAAAGAAGGAATTGCAGAATTAGGAGAAGATGCAGTTGTTGGAGAAGATCCTATCAAATATTTAGGATTAGATGATGAGGTTATAGATTTTGAGTTAACAGCAAATAGAGGTGACTTATTGAGCATATTAGGAATGGCACAAGAAATTGGAGCAATTTATGATAAAGTTCCAAAAAATATAGAAATAGGATACAAAGAAAATGGAGAAGATATAAACAAAAAATTTACAGTAGATGTTCAAACTGAAAATTGTAGTTTATTCTTAGCTAAAAAAGTGGAAAATGTAACAATAAAAGAAAGTCCTAAATTTATAAAAAATAGATTAATAGCATCAGGAATAAGACCTATAAATAATGTTGTAGATATAAGTAACTATGTTATGTTAGAAGTTGGTCAACCATTACATTTTTATGATGCAGATAGACTAGGTGATAAAATAATTGTAAGAATGGCAAATGACAATGAAAAATTAACAACATTAGATAATATCGAAAGAGAATTAGACAAACAAGATATAGTAATTGCAACAGATAAAGAATCAATTGGTTTAGCTGGTGTTATGGGAGGATTAACAACAGAAGTAGAAGAAACAACAAAAAATGTAATAATAGAATCAGCAATATTTGATTCTGTAAAAGTAAGAAAAACATCTAAAAAGGTTGTAAGAAGTGAAGCAAGCAATAGATTTGAAAAGGGATTAGATCCTAAAAGAACATATTTGGCAATGGAAAGAGCATGTACACTTTTAGAAAAATATGCAGATGCTACTATTGTTACAGGAAAAGTTGTATATGACAAAACAAATGTAACAGACAAAGAAATTGAAATTGAATACAAAAATATAAATGATGTTTTAGGAACAGAAATACCAAAAGAAGAGATTTTAAACGTATTTAGAAAATTAGGATTTACATACACAGAAAAAGAAAAAGGTGTAATTGTAGATGTTCCAAGTAGAAGATTAGATATATCTATAAAAGAAGATTTAATAGAAGAAGTAAGTCGTATATATGGAGTTGACAACATAGAAGGAAAACTTCCTGTTGTAAATATGAAACAAGGAAGTTATAACAAACAAATGCGTGAATTAAGAAATAAAATGATAGCATTAGGATTAAACGAAACATTATCTTATATTTTAATAAATGATAGTGATGTAAAAAAATACACAACAGATAGTTTTGAAGAATTGAAATTATTAGATCCTATAACAGAAGAAAGAAATACATTAAGATATAGTATGATACCATCATTATACAAAATATATGAATATAATAAAGCTAGATATCAAAAAGATATATCAATTTTTGAAATAGGAAAAGGATTCTATAAAAAAGAAGATATATATGGAGAAGATACAAAATTATGTGTATTAGCAACAGGAGAATACTATTTAGGACTAAATAATAAAAAGAATGTAGATTTTTATATTGTAAAAGGAATTGCAGAAGAAGTATTAAATTATTTAGGGTATGAAGGAAGATATTCTTTTGAAAGGAATGCAGAAATACCACAAGAAATGCACCCAGGTCAAACTGCATATATAAATGTAAATGGTACAATTGTTGGAATAATGGGAAAAATACATCCAACAATTACAAGTGATGATGTATTTGTATTAGAAATAAATTTAGATAAATTATTTGAAAAAAAAGTTGGAAAAATGAAATACAAAGAAATCTCTAAATTCCCAGGAGTTAAAAAAGATATTGCATTCATGGTAGATAAAGAATTACCATCTAAAGAAATAGAAAAGGCAATAAAAAACGGAGGAGGATCATTACTAACAGATATAGAAGTATTTGATGTTTATACAGGAATAAATATAGACAAAGATAAAAAATCAATAGCATATTCATTAAGTTTTGAAGATCCAAAGAAAACATTAACAGATGAGGAAATAAATGCTGTAATGGAAAAAATAATACAAACAGTTAGCAAAAAATGTAATGCAGAATTAAGAAAATAAAATGTAAAAGAACACTTTAAATTAAGTGTTCTTTTCAACTATTCCATAAGAATTTGTTACAGGATCTTTAAACAATCCAATTTTAACAGGAAAATATGTAAATAATATAAAGCATAATAATAAAATTAATAGAAGTATAGCAGACAGGATTGTATTACATTTAGAATTATTATTAATAGTTTTAAATGTAATAAATTCGCCAATCAATACAGCTATAAAGAAGCTAAGTATATCTAAAAAAGCAAAATTTGTTCCAATTATTCCTGTGTATGTATAAAAGAAAACAACTATAAATGATATTGATGCAACAATTGATAATAATCTGCTACAAATATAATTTGGATAGCTTTTTCTAATAAAAAATAAGTCTATAATTGCTGTTAAGAGCATTGGAAAAAATACTAATTTTAAATGTTCCCAAGTACTTTCATTAACACTACTAAATGCTCCAACAATTAGATTGTTATTTGACCACTCAAATGTAAAATGAAGTAAAGTACCTAAAACAAATTCAATTAAAGTATTAATAATAAAAATCTCTAGTAAAAACTTGTTATCCTTTTTCATAAAAACCCCCTTTAATATTTATATATGTAAAATAAAAAATTAAATGAGTTATTTATTGAAAAATAAATTTTTTTATGATTAAATTAAAATTGATATAACAAAAAATAAAGTATATGAGGAGGAAAATATGAAAAATATTAAAATATTTGCTTGTAACTCTGCAGAAGAATTTACAAAAGAAATATGTGATTATTTAGGACTAGAAATGGGACAAATTAAGTTTATGAAATTTAAAAATGATAATACATTTGTACAAGTTTTAGAAACAGTAAGAGATCAAGATGTATATTTAATTCAAACTATAAAACCACCAGTAAATGAAAGAATAATGGAATTGTTAATTGCGATAGATGCATTGAAAAGAGCATCAGCCGCTAGAATAAATGTAGTATTACCATATTTTCCTTATTCTAGATCAGACAAAAAAGATCAACCAAGAGTTCCAATTACAGCTAAATTAATGGCTTCATTAATAGAAACAGCGGGAGCAACAAGAGTTATAACTTGTGATTTACACAATCCAGCAATACAAGCATATTTTAATAATATAAACTGTGACAGATTAAGTGCTCAAAATTTATTGCAAGAATATGTTAAGGAAAAAAATTTAGAAGATATGGTAGTAGTTGCAACAGATGCAGGAAGTTCAAAAAAAGCTTATAAATATTCTGAATATTTACAATGTCCTTTAGCATTAATAGACAAAAGAAGAGATGGAAACAATGATCAAGCTATAGCAAGTAATGTTATAGGAAATGTTACTGGAAAAAGTGCAGTTATATTTGATGATGAAATAGATACAGCAGGTTCTATAATGGAAACAGTAAAAGTGTTAGAAAAAAATGGTGCAAAGCAAATTTTTGTTGGAGCAACTCATGGAATACTTTCAGGACCTGCAATAGATAGAATAAAAGAGTCAAATGTTACAGAAGTTATTTTAAGTAATACAGTTCCAATAACTGATGAAAAGAAAATAGATAAAATAACAGTTTTATCTATTGCACCATTATTCGCAGAAACAATAAAAAGATTAAACGAAGGAAAGCCATTAGGAGAATTGTTAAAAAATAAATAGTACTTAGAGGAGAGAAAAATGTATTATACATATATGTTAAGATGTGTTGATAATTCTTTATATACTGGAATAACCACAGATTTAGAAAGAAGAATGGAAGAACATTTTAGTAAAAGTGATAAATGTGCTAAATATACTTTTAGGCACAGTGCTAAAAAACTAGAAGCGGTATGGAAAAGTGAAGATAGAGCACTAGCATCAAAATTAGAGTATAATATAAAAAAACTAACTAAAGATAAAAAAGAAGAAATATTAATGGATAATTCCAAGATGGAAAAATATTTATCTAAAAAAATTGATTGCAAATTATATGAAAGAATAAAGTTGCCAAAGTTGTCAATGTGGACGTAGTTTTTGACAACCAAGAATTTGATAACATAAATATCAAAAATAAAATGATTATAAAAAATTAAAATAATAAAATTAAATGTCGAAATTTGTAATTTAAAAGTGATTGCAAATTTCGGCATTTTAATTTATCATAAATTTATAGTGGTATAAAATTTAAGTATACTGTTAGTTTAAATCAAAATAATTTAATTCAAAGGCAAATTAGCCAAAAATCATTAATTTTTAATCTATAAAAATCAAAAGCAAGATTATACAAAAATAAATAAATTGGAGGTGAGGAAGTTAATAAAAAAAGTAGAAAATTTATAGCACTAAATATATACATAAAATTTTACCTAAGTGTTGAAAAATGAAAAAGCTTTTGGTAAAATAGAAAGGAATTAGATGATAAATAAAATAAGACCAGAGAAGAGATTGCCATTAACAAATGACTATATATTTAAGAAAGTATTTGCAAAATCAGGAAATGAAGAGATACTAAAAGATTTATTAGAAAGTGTATTAGAAATAAAAATACAAAAAGTAGAGGTAAAAAATCCAGAATTACCAAAGGATATATTAGACAAAAAAGCAGGAATACTAGGTATAAAAGTAGAAATAAATGAAAATCAAATATGTGATGTAGAATTACAAGTAGCTAATCAAAAAAATATAGAACATAGAAGTGTATACTATATGGGAAAGCTAGTAGCTGAACAACTAAATAAAAGAGAAGAATATAGTAAATTAAAGAAAACGATAGTAATAAATTTATTAAATTTTAATTATTATAAAAGAAATAGTTATCATCAAATAGCACATATGAAATTTGAGAAAACAAAAGAAAAAGAATATGTAGATTTAGGATATACAGAAGAAGACCAAATAGCAACAGAAGATATAGAAATGCATTTTATAGAGATGCCAAAATTAAAAAAGAAAAAAGGGGAAAAACAAACAAAACTAGAGCAATGGCTATGGTTACTCATAGGGGAGGAGGAAAAAAATAGAAATGGCTAGTAAAGAGAATAAAGAAATAAAAAAGGCGTTAGAGATATTAGATGAAATGAGTATGGATGAAAAAGAATGGGAAGAATATCAATCAAGATTTATGGCAGAATTAGATTATAATAGTGGAATAGCAACAGCAAGAGCAGATGGAGAAAAGGCTGGATTAGAAAAAGGATTAAAAGAAGGAATACAAGAAAATAAAATTGAAATAGCTAAAAAATTAATAAAGATGGATATGGACTTAAAACAAATAAAAGAAATAACAGGGTTAAGTATAGAGGAGTTAGAAAATATAAAAAGCGATATTGACAAATAGTATTGAAAATAATATACTTATTAATATAAAAACCAAAGAGGAGTAATAAAAATGAATATGATAGCTGTAACCCTTGCAGGAGTACACACACACACACACACACACACACACACACACAG
>CAKPAX010000019.1 GCA_934133175.1 uncultured Clostridia bacterium
TAACAGATGCATCTGATAAACATTCTAAAACTGAAAAATGTATAGAACATCATATTGATATTATGATTGATGATTCTGTTCGTATATGTAGTGATTGTTTTAAAAATAGAATAAATACACTTTTAATGGATACACCATATAATAAATATGAAAAAAATATAACTAGAGTTAACAATTGGGAAGAAATATATGAATATATTTCAAATTATAAAGTGAATGTAATATTAGATACAGACACATATAATGAATGTGATGATCAATTTGCATTATCATATATGTTAAAAAATCATAATTTGTTTAATGTAGAGGCTATTACAGTTGCACCATATTCTCATAAAACAAGAAATGTATCAGTAAAAGATGGGCAAGAATTAAGTTATAATGAAATATTAAAAATATGTAATTGGGTAGATTTTAATACAGAGAATAAAGTTTTTAAAGGTTCAATGGACTATATTCAAAATGGCTATAATGATGATAATGAAGCTGTTAATAAAATTATTGAAATAGCACAAAAAAATGATAAAACTTACATTATTGCAATTGGAGCAATTACTAATGTTGCACTTGCTATAAAAAAACAACCTAAAATAATTGATAAAATAGAAATTGTATGGTTGGGGGGAAACGAGCTGAATTATAAAGATAACTTAGAATATAATTTTAGGCAAGATATTGAGGCTGTTAAAATAGTATTGAATTCAAAAGTTAAACTTACTATACTACCTTGTAAAAATGTAGTCTCTGAATTAAGAATAGATATAAATACACTAAAAGAAAATATAGGTAACAAGTCAGAACTTTGTAATTACTTAATTGATAGATTTTATAATGATGGATATCATGGAATACAAGAAGAAAGAGTAATATGGGATATATCTTGTATCGCTTATATGATAAATAAAGATTGGTTTGAATTTAAGCAAATAAGTTGTCCTAATATTAGAGAAGATACTTCTTATGAACTTACTGAAAATAAACACAATATAACTTTTGTTACAAAAGTAGATAAAGACAAAATATATAAAGATTTATTCAGAAAGTTGGGGTAATATATGGAATTATATGTAGTTAGACATGGAAGAACAAATTGTAATGATGAAAATAAATACAACGGTAAGTTGGATGAGGATATTAATGAAATTGGTATAGAACAAGCAAAGTCAGCAAGCAAAGAAGTAAAAAAATTGGATATAGATTTAATAATATGTTCTCCATTAATAAGAACAAGGCATACTTGTAATATTATAAATGTTAATAATGTACCAATCATTTATGATAAAAGATTAGAAGAAAGAGATTGTGGAATATTAACAAATGAAAAATTAGGAGAATTTTATTATACTGATTATTGGAATTATTATTCAGATAAAAAGATTGAAGGATTAGAGACAATACAAGAGTTATTTAAAAGGGTTGATTCTTTTCTAGATGAAATAAAGGAAAAATATAAAGATAAAAATATTTTACTTGTAACTCATGGGGGTGTTGCAAGAGGAATCTATTTTTATTTTAACCCAATTCCAGAAGACGGAAAATTAGAAAGTTTTGGTTCAAGTAATTGTGAAATAAAGAAATATCAATTATAAGATTAACAAATAAAAAAGCAGAAAATTTATAAAGATTGAGAGAATAAATGGAAAAAAATAATAGAAAATATATAGCTATAATTGAATTTTTAAGAAAATTTATGAGTGTATTCTTTTCTTTGTTTTTCAATATATATATATTAAAAATTGTAAACAATGATATGAATTTTATTCTAAAGTATACTGTATACTCAGTAATTCTAGGATTTGTATTAGAATATGTTTTATTAAAAATAATAAATTCAAAAAATGCTAGTTTTATTTATAGAATGAGTTTTATATTAAGTGTATTAAGTATAATAATTTTGATTATATTTAAAGAAAATATTGTAAATTATATATTATTATTTAAAACTTTAGATACAATGAGGTTACTATTTTATTCAGTACCATATGAACTTATTATAATAGGATCAAATAGCAATAAATCAATGAGTAGTTACTTGGCAAATTTAAACATATTAGGGAATATTACAGCGATATTAACACCTATATTTTCTGGATTTGTAATAGAAAAATTTTCATATAATATTCTATTTATTATATTGGCAATAGAAACAATATTAATAATATTAGTATCTTTAAAAATTAAGGATTTTACAGTACAAGATAATAAAATGAATTTAAAAGAATACTGGAAAATCGCAAAAGATAAGCAACATATAAAAGATATATATAATTGTATGTTTTTTAGAAGAATATCAGCACAAGGTGCAATGACAGAATTATTACCAATTGTTTTATTTTTAAGACTTGGTACAGAATTTAGTTTTGGAAGTTATAATACAGTATTTGCATTAATTTCAATTATTTCATTGCAAATACTAAAAATAATAAATAGTAAAAATATAAACAAAAGATTTTATCCATATATGGCAATAGCAATTTTTATATCATCTTTATTTGTTGTATTTAATACAAGTTTTATAGCATTATTAATTTATTATATATTAATGAACTCATTTGGAACAATAATTGAATCTGAGTCATGTAGCTTGGTATATTCAGCAATTAAAGTAGATAATTTAGAAAAATACAGAAAAGAGCATATAATGATGTTTAATATTTATATGTTTTTAGGACAACTAATAAGTTATAGTTTGGTATTTATTTTGTATAATTATTTCTACAATGTAAATATATTATCAATCACAATTGCTATTTTAATGTTTTTCTTAATAATAGCTACAATTTATTTAAGAAAAACAGAAGATTATATGTATAAATGTATGAAAAGATAAATTTTGATATAATAAAATTAAAAATATAAGGAGAAAAAATATGAAATTAACAAGTGAAGAAGCAAGAAATTTATTAGAAATTGAAAGAAAAAGAGCAAAAGATGATAGATGGATTGGACATTGTTTATCTGTTGGTAATAGTGCTGGAAGACTTGCAAAGGCATTAAAAGAAAATGGTATGGACATTGATGTAGATGAAACAATAACTCTTGGTTATTTACATGATATTGGTAAATATAGTGGAGAATCACATAATCATGTTATGAAAGGGTATGAATACTTAAAAGAAAAGGGATATGATGATGATTTTTGTAATATATGTTTAACACATTCATACTTAAATAATGATATTTTATGTACTGCTGGAGGAGTACCAAACCCAGAAGATAATCCATTTTTAACAAATTTTATAAAAACACATGAATATACAATAGAAGAAAAATTAATTAATTTGTTTGATTTAATGTGTCCACAATATAATAAAGTATTTACAGTTGATAAAAGATTAATTGATATAATGATTAGAAGAGGAGCTTATTCTAATACACAATATCATATAAAAGAAACATACAAATTAAAAGAATATTTTGATAATTTATTAGGATTTAATTTATATGATTTATTTCCAGAGATAAAGGAAAATTTGTAATGATTGTAAAAAGTAAATAGAGATTTAATATGTTAATATTAGATGGAAATAAGCTAGTAAAAAAAGTGTAATATAAATGGTATAATTATAAAAGTAATTTGTAGTTGAAACTAAATTTAAAATTGAAGGAGCTAATAATGAGAAAATTAAACTTAATAGTAGTATTTAATAAAAATCTAGATAAGGTACTTTTTTGTATCAGAGCAAAGGAACCATATAAAGGTTTATATAATTTTGTAGGAGGTAAAGTAGAAAAAGATGAGTCTAATGATGATGCAGCATACAGAGAATTATTTGAAGAAACAGGAATATCTAACAAAGATATAGAACTAGATCATTTCATGGATTTAAATTACTTCAAATATGAAAATAATCTGCAAGTTTATTATGGAATTTTAAAACATGAAGTAAAATTGGTAGAAGAAAAAAATAAATTAGAATGGGTAAGTATAAACGAAGAAATATTAGATAATTCTAAATTTGCCGGTAATTATAATATACCTCATATTATAAGACAGATAAAAATTTATTTGGAAAATGGTACAGAAATTGATAAATGTTAAATCAACAAAGAGGGAAGTTTAATTAAAGTAATGTTCAACTTATAATGCAAATAGATATTACTTATGTTTTTTATATTTAAGCAGTATTTATAAATGATATTAAAAAAAGGATAATAAGATTATTAATCTTATTATCCTTTTTTAGACAATTAGTCCATCCAGCAGGAAAGTTGAGGAGATGACAGATAAATATCTATTGCTTCTCCTGAAGACAGCTCTTCATCATTAATCAATTTTAGCATATGTTCTTCGCTAACGATACTAGAAGAGTACATTCCATCTTCAGAGAAACCAATAAAATATTTATTAGCTCTACATTTTACCAAGAAATAAAATTCTTCATGTTTAGAACTTTTAAATTCCATAGTAAAACTTCTTTTTTCCAATGTTCCTACAGGCATTTGCCGTAATGTTTCTAGTGTCATTTTTTCCCTCCTAACAATTGTTTTTCGAGATTTTACAACATTGCTATTTTTATTCTAATTCGTATAGCTACGAATATTTACAAAGGATATTATATCACTGTTTGCATAATTTTTCAATGATTCTTACTATTTTTAGATATTACAAATTAGAAATTCAAAGTATTCAATATTGTGTATTTATTCATAAATGGTACACAAATAAATTAATAACGAATGTAATTTGCCAGTAAGTATTAAAAACTAATAATATCATATATAATTTTTATTGGATTTTAGTAAAATTATAGAGAGTTTTATTATTTTATAGTATAATAACGTAAGTTATTGTTTTTATATGGTGGGTGATAGCAATATGCGTTTAAATAGAAAACCAATTATTGGTATTGTTTTAAAACATTTTTTAAAAGAAGAAATAAGACCTAATATGTTTGTACGAGATGAAGTAAAACAAGCTATTTTTGATAATGGCGGTATAGCAATTGGCATAATCTTGCCAAAGTCTGAAAAAGTTGATGTTGAAGATAAATGGGAAAATAATCTTAACAATATTGAATATAATAATTTAATTTCACAAATAAATTTATGTGATGGAATATTATTTCAAGGCGGTGGAGCTTGTGATAATTACGAAATGATAATAGCTAAATATTGTTATGATAATAATATACCAACTCTTGGGATTTGTTGTGGTCAAAATGTTATGGTTAGAGCTTTAGGAGGAACAACTAGACTAATAGAAAATCCTGAAAAACATAACACAAATGATTTATATGCACATTCTGTAAAAGTGCTCAATAATACAGA
Source organism: uncultured Clostridia bacterium (assembly GCA_934133175.1). Lineage (GTDB taxonomy): Bacteria > Bacillota > Clostridia > TANB77 > CAG-508 > CAG-269. Next base: position 5,272 of record CAKPAX010000019.1, read on the forward strand.
GTTTTCTAAGATTATAGGAAAGGACGTAATCAAAGTTAATTCTAGACATAAAAAAACAGTAGATACACATCCTAACTTAATAGTAAATTGTATATGTGAAGATGGATATATTGATGGTTTAGAAGCACCTGATAAAACTTTTTATATGGCTTTTAGATTTCATCCAGAGAGTTTATATAAAATAGATAAAAATCACAATAAAATATTCGAAGAATTTATAAAAAGATGTAATGGAGAAAAAAATGAAACAAAGACTTAATAAAAATATTTTTAACACATTTTTATTTGCTTTGCCATATATATTAGTTGAATTTACAAATACATTATTAGTTATTATAGATAAATCTATGTCTAATTCTATAGGAAAAACTGCAATAATTGTATTTTCTTCTTTTGTTACTTTAAATTGGGCGATTAATACAATTCAAGCTTGTATAAGTAATGCGCATGCAATAGTGTTAGCAAGAGATAAAGAAAATTATAAAAAAGTTAATAGTTCAGCGATGTTAATAGAATTAGTTAGTTCTGTAGTGATGTCTATATTAATTTTTATTTTTTCAAATCAAATAACATATGTGTATAATTTAGAAAATGATGCAAGAGAAATATTAACGATAATATTAAAATTAAAAGCGATACAATTACCATTATTAGCAATAGGATATGTTCCTAAAAATATATTGAAGATTAATAATAAAACAAATAGAATTTGGATTTCAATAGTTGTTTCATCGCTAATAAATATAACAGGAGATTATATAAGTATAAAATTAGGATATAATGAAATTGGAATATATATAGCAACAATAATCTCTCAGCTTGTAAATACTATATTGTTATTATTATTTTCTAAATATAAAAGGTATAAAAGTAGTTTAGATTATATAAAACAAATACTATATTTTGCAAAAGATTTAATATTTAATAAGATTGTTCAAAGAATAGTTAATATATATTATACAAGTGTAGCAAGTTCTTTTGGTACTAATATTTATGCTATTCATTGTGTATGTGGGACAATAGTTGATACGTTATGCGAAATAATAGAAGGATATTATTCAGGATTATTAGTTCAATATTCAAATGATATTGACAATAAAACAAATAATTTACTAAAAAAAGTAGATACAGTTGAATTATATGGAAATATTTTTGCGATTGCATTTATTCCAATATGTATATATCCATTATGGTTAATACTTGGAAATAAAATTCCTTGGGAAAATTGTAATCCGTATATATGGATATATTCAATTGAATTTGTGGCAACTGTAGCTGGATGTAATTATAGAGCATATTTGTCAGCCAATAAAAATACTAAAGCAATTAGAATGATGGCATTTATAGGTGGAATTTGTGTGCGAGTTCCTTTATGTTATTTGATTAAAAAATATAATATTGGATTAATTGGACTTGCTTTTGTATGTGGCATAGATAGAATAGTAAGAGCAATATATTTAAGATTGTATATAAAATTTAATAAAACAAAACTATTTGTATAAAATTGTGGAGATGATTGAGAAAACTTTATTAGAAATAACATACTTACTAATAAATTTATTATATCATTTTCCGAGATATTTTCAAAGAAGTGTGCTAATGTAGATGCAGAATATTTCTTAGTTATAGAGTCAGATATAACTAATTTATTAAGTAAATGGATGATTATAAATATTGTGTTAATAAGAGATAAAAATAAATATTAAAGTTGAAAACTATAAAAAGAAAATTAGATAGGAGGATTCAATTTGATTAATATACAAGATGTAACAAACAATGTAAGCATGTTGTCAAAAACTTTACCAAGTCTAAATATTGATAGTATATTCATTGAACAAGATGGAAAAACTCAAAAGTATTTTTACAAAGAAGAACAATTGCATGAATTAAGAAGTTGTGCTAAAATATTAGTTGCTATGGCCATTGGAATAGCAATTGATAAAAAATTATCAATATCAGGTGAAACATTAACTTTAAATACTAAAATTTTTCCAGTAATTAAAGATGTAACAAATATAACAAATAAAAATAATATTAAGAAGATTAAAGAATGGACAATAAAGGATTTACTCACTCATACTACTGGTTATGAAGCACAAATGATGTCAGAAAGATTTATACAAGATATTGACGATAACAAATTAGTAGATTATGCTTTAAATTATGATATTCCATATGAAGTAGGAGTTAGATTTGCTTATAACAATGTAGAACCATTTATATTATCTGTTTTTTTTCAAGAAGCGTTTAATCAAAACTTGGCAGATTTCATTGATGAAAATATATTTAAAAAAGTTAACATTTTAGATTATAAATGGGAAAAATATGGTAAATATTGTCCAGGAGCTACTGGATTATATCTTAAACATTCTGATTTTCATAAGATAGGTCAATTATTACTAAATGAAGGAAAATATAACAACAATCAAATTGTTTCAAGTAGCTGGATAAAAGAAATGTGTTCTATAAAATTAAAAACACCATCTGCTTACAAACCTGAAAGAGTATTACCTAAAATAGGGGCAGGATATTTTACTTTTATATCACGAGATGGTTATATTTTTAGAGATGGCTCTAATGGACAATATATCATTTTAAATAAAGATAAAAATTTGTTGATAACTATAATGGCGACAGAGAAAGATATGAAAAATGTTACTGAAATATTGAGAAATTTAATATAAAATTAATGGAGGTAAAATTATGAATTTAATTTATAAGAAAATAGAAGAAAAAGATAAGAAGCAATTATTTAATCTTATTGATGTCGTTTTGAAAGGATTACCTGATTAAGCACATTTTATTCCATATGAACAATGGAAATTAGATAGTATGTTTGATGAAGTGAATTATGCACCTTTATATGGTGCTTATGATGGAGAAAAACTTGTTGGAATGGCACAATTATACGTTTCACAAGATATGTTAGCAGATTTTAAAGAAGAATTTGGATTAACAGAATTTAAGGTTTGTGAACTAGGTGGTAATTTAGTTTTACCAGAGTATAGAGGAAATGGAATTACTACTAAATTACAAACTATGGAATTACAATTAGCAAAAAATTTAGGATTTGATTATATAATTTCTATGGCTCATCCAGATAATATTGGTAGTTGTAAAACTCTTCAAAGAGTTGGATTAAAATTTGTAAAAGAAACAACTTTATCAAATGGATTTTTAAGAAAATTATATATGTTAAAATTGAAATAGTTATATAACAATAGGACAATGTTAGTTGCATTGTCCTATTGTTATATAAAATAAAAACTTACGAACTTTTTACAGTCCATAAGTTGATTTCAAATGGAGCGGGTAGTGGGAATCGAACCCACGCTATCAGGTCGGAAGCATGACATTCTACCACTAAATTATACCCGCATCTAAAACTATTATAAAATATAAAGACATTTTTTTCAAGTATTTTTATATTTTGATTGATAATAAAAAATAGATATGTTATTATAATTTCGAAAAAAATAGCAAATAATAAATGTAGTTATTTTAAGGAGGAAAAAACGGATGAAATTTGAAGAATGGAAAGATTTTAATAAAGGTGAATGGCAAGACGAAATAAACGTAAGAGATTTTATTCAAAGAAACTATACACCATATGAAGGAGATGAAAGTTTTTTAGTTGGAACAACAGAAAAAACAAACAAGTTATGGAATGAAGTTTTAGAATTATATAAAAAGGAAAAAGATTCAGAAGGTGGAGTTTTAGATATAGACACAAAAACAGTATCAACAATATCAGCACACGAAGCAGGGTATATAGATAAAGATTTAGAAGACATTGTTGGACTTCAAACAGACAAGCCATTAAAAAGAGCAATAATGCCATTTGGTGGAATAAGAATAGTTGAAAAATCATGTGAAGCATATGGTAGAAAAGTTGACCCAGAAACAGATGAAATATTTCATAAATATAGAAAAACACATAATGATGGTGTGTTTAGTGTATATACACCAGATATTAGAGCTGCAAGAAGTTCACACTTAATTACAGGACTTCCAGATGGATATGGAAGAGGAAGAATTATAGGAGATTACAGAAGAGTTGCACTTTATGGTGTTGATGTATTAATAGAAGAAAAGAAAGATGAATTAAACCAATTAGATGTAGACTGCTTTACAGAAGAAATAATAAGAGAAAGAGAAGAAATAAGTGAACAAATAAATGCACTTAACGAATTAAAAGTCATGGCATCTAAATATGGCTTTGATATTTCTAAACCAGCTCAAAATTCAAAAGAAGCAGTTCAATGGTTATATTTTGGATATTTAGCAGCAATAAAAGATCAAAATGGTGCTGCAATGAGTTTAGGAAGAACTTCTACATTTTTAGATATATATTTTGAAAGAGATTTAAAAAATGGAACAATTACAGAAGAAGAAGTTCAAGAAATAATGGATCATTTTATAATGAAATTAAGATTAGTAAGATTTTTAAGAACACCAGAATACAATGAATTATTTAGTGGAGACCCTGTATGGGTAACAGAAAGTATTGGTGGTATGGGAATTGATGGTAGAACATTAGTTACAAAAAATTCATTTAGAATTTTACACACATTAGAAAATCTTGGACCAGCTCCAGAACCAAATTTAACAGTTCTATGGTCAACAAGATTACCAGAAGGATTTAAAAGATATACTTCTAAATTATCAATAAAAACATCATCAATACAATATGAAAATGATGATGTTATGAGAATAACATTAGGAGATGATTATGGAATAGCATGTTGTGTATCACCTATGAAAATAGGAAAACAAATGCAATTCTTTGGAGCTAGAGCTAATTTAGCTAAAACACTATTATATGCAATAAATGGTGGTAGAGATGAAAAATCTGGAAAACAAGTTACACCAAAATTTGCTCCAATAACTTCAGAATATTTAGATTATGAAGAAGTTATGGAAAAATTTGATCAAATGATGGATTATGTTGCAAAAATATATATAAAAGCATTAGATGCAATTCATTATATGCACGATAAATACTCATATGAAGCAATAGAAATGGCTTTACATGATAAAGATATATTACAAACAATGGCATGTGGAATAGCTGGACTTTCAGTAGTTGCAGATTCACTTTCAGCTATAAAATATGCAAAAGTAAAAGTTATTAGAGACGAAACAGGGCTAGCAGTTGATTATGAAATTGATGGTGACTTCCCTAAATTTGGAAATGATGATGACAGAGTTGACCAAATTGCAGTTGATATAGTAAGAACATTTATTAAAAAATTAAGAAAATATCCTACTTATAAAAATTCAAAACACACATTATCAATTCTTACAATTACATCAAATGTAGTTTATGGTAAAGCTACTGGAAATACACCTGATGGAAGAAAAGCAGGAGCACCATTTGGACCAGGAGCAAATCCTTTACATGGAAGAGATACAAATGGAGCATTAGCAGTTATGAATTCTATTGCAAAATTACCATTTGATGCAGCAGAAGATGGAATTTCATATACATTTGCTATAACACCAAACACTTTAGGAAAAGATGAAGAAACTAAAGTAAATAATATGGTTAGTATGTTAGACGGATTTTTTGCACAAACTGGACATCATATAAATGTAAACGTTTTTGATAGAAGTTTGTTAGAAGATGCTATGGAACATCCAGAAAAATATCCTCAACTTACAATTCGTGTATCAGGTTATGCAGTTAATTTTGTAAAATTAACAAGAGAACAACAACTAGACGTAATAAACAGAACTATACATGAAAGAATTTAATATAACAGTAGTATCACAAGTTTTTTCTTGTGATACTACTTATATAAAGGAGCTTATATGGAAAAAGATTTAGACTTAAGATATTATGCTAAAGTTCATTCAACAGAAACGTTTGGAACTGTTGATGGACCAGGAATTCGTTTTGTATTGTTTTTACAAGGATGTCATTTAAAATGTAAATACTGCCATAATAGAGATACTTGGGACATTTCCGGAGGAGAATACAAAACATTAGATGAAATTTTTGATAAAATAATAAGATACAAAAATTACATTGTGCCTTCTGGCGGTGGGGTTACTGTAACAGGAGGAGAACCTTTAATTCAAGTGAAATTTATAATAGAATTGTTTAAAAAACTAAAAGAAAATGGAATAAATACATGTATAGATACTTCTGGAATGTTTACAATAACAGATGATGTAAAAGAAGTGTTAAAATATACAGATTTAGTATTACTTGATATTAAACATATTGATGATGAAAAGTGCAAAGATTTAGTTGGATTTTCAAATAAAAAGGAATTGGAATTTGCTAGATATTTAAGTGATAATAATATTCATATGTGGATTAGACAAGTTCTTGTACCTACTTTAACAGATGATGAAGAAGATTTAAAAAGATTAAAAGAATTTATATCTTCTTTGAAAACAGTAGATAAGGTGGAAATTTTACCATATCATAGTACTGGAAAGTACAAATGGAAAGAACTTGGACTTAAATATGAATTAGAAAATATTAGAGAAGCTACTAATGAAGATGTAAAAAGAGCAAAAGAAATATTAGGTATAAATTAAAAAGAACGATACTAAAATAAAAATTATAAATTATTTTAGTATTGTTCTTTTTTAAAACTTATCTTTTAATTCGAAACTTTTTCCATTTAAGTAATTTAAAATTCCAGAGTCTGTAGAAAAATTGAATTTTAATTTATAACTACATAATTTTTGATACTTTAAATTAAATTCTTTATTAATTTTATTAATTCCATATTTTCCGTCTCCAATAATAGGGTGACCAATATGTGCCAAATGTGCTCTAATTTGATGAGTTTTACCTGTTTCTATTTGAACATCTAGAAGAGAAGTATTATTTTCATATTCTTCTAAAACTGAATAAGATGTGATTATTTTTTGATAACCTTTTTTAAATTCATCTGATATATAAACTAAAGATTTTTTATTATCTTTAAATAAATAACTTTCTAATTTTGCTTTTTTTTGTTTAGGTATTCCATAAACTAAAGCAATATAATGTTTTTCTATTTCATGATTTTTAAATTTGTTAAGAAGAATTTCTAATGCTATCTCATTTTTTGCAAATAATATCAAACCGTGTAGTGTTTCTATCTAATCTATGACAAGGCATTGGTAAAAATTCAAGATTAGAATAAATGTTATGTACTTGTGATGTTAAACTATTCTCACCTGTTACTTCTAAGTTATATGGCTTATTTAAAATTAGAATATTATCATCTTCGTAAAAAACGTTTAAATTAATGTTATTTAAAGCTTTATCCGGAATATATACTAAAATTTCATCACCTGTATGAACTGACACATTACTATTTGTACGTATACCATTTATTTTTATATCTTTTTTTCTTAATAATTTATAAATTGTATTTAAAGAAATATTTGGTATTTTATCTAATATAAATGTATTCAATTTTTTATTATCATATTTTTTATCAACAATTAATTTCTTCATAAAAATATTATATCTAAAAAAATATAAAAAAACAAGAAAATGTTAGTGGTGAATAAAAAAATCAAGGAGATTCCCATTTTTTACTAAAAACTATTGCAATTATAAAAATCTTTTGTTATAATAGATTGCGTGAAAAAACACATAGAACTAGTTTTGTGGAGTAGTGCCAGAAATGGTCTTTACAAACAATGACATTCTATGGAAGAAATAACAAAAAAAGGGAGGAAATTAAAATGGCAGTAGTTGCAATGAAACAATTACTAGAAGCTGGTGTTCACTTCGGACATCAAACAAGAAGATGGGATCCTAAAATGGCTGAATATATATTCCAAGCTAGAAATGGAATCCATATAATCGATTTACAAAAGACATCAAAAAAATTAGATGAAGCATATGCATTCATCAAAGAACAAGTTGAAGAAGGAAAAACAGTTTTATTTGTTGGTACAAAAAAACAAGCACAAGAATGTGTTAAAGAAGCAGCAGAAAAATGCGGTATGTACTATGTTGACCAAAGATGGTTAGGTGGAATGCTTACAAACTTTGGAACAATTAAAACAAGAATTAAAAGATTAAAAGACTTAGAAAAAATGCAAGAAGATGGTACATTTGATGTGTTACCTAAAAAAGAAGTAATTCTTTTAAAGAAAGAAATGGAAAAATTAGAAAAAAATCTTGGTGGAATTAAAGATATGGAAGAAATGCCAGGAGTTATATTCTTAATAGATCCTAAAAAAGAAAGAATAGCTATATTAGAAGCTAAAAAATTAAATATACCTGTAGTTGGTGTTGTTGATACAAACTGTAATCCAGAAGATTTAGATTACCCAATACCAGGAAATGATGATGCAATTCGTGCTGTAAAATTAATTACAGATGTAATGGCAAATGCAGTTATAGAAGGTAAACAAGGAGAAAGCTTTGAACCAGAAATGACTGAAGAAGTATCAGAAGAAGCTACAAGTATTGAAGAAGTTGTAGAAAATGCTGAAAGTGAAGAAAACACAGAAAGCAAATAAATAAAAAGATAAAGAGTAGAGTTATTTTATTCTGCTCTTTAAAATTAATAAAGGAGGATTTTAAATGGTAACAGCTGCGTTAGTAAAAGAATTAAGAGAAAAAACAGGGGCAGGAATGATGGACTGCAAAAAAGCTTTAACAGAAACAGATGGAGACTTAGAAAAAGCTGCAGAGTTTTTAAGAGAAAAAGGAATAGCTAAAGCTGCAAAAAAATCTGACAGAATAGCTGCTGAAGGTATAGTAGAAGCTTATATATCAGAAGATGGTAAAAAAGGAGCAATAGTAGAAGTAAACTCAGAAACAGACTTTGTTGCTAAAAATGAAGAATTTAAAACATTTGTTATGGATGTTGCTAAACAAATAGTAGAAAAAAATCCAAAAGATGTTGAAGAATTATTAGCACAAGAATCAATATCAGAAGCTGGAAAAACAGTTAAAGAAGTATTAGTAGGAAAAATAGCTACTATTGGAGAAAACATGAATATAAGAAGATTTGCTAGATTCGAATCAGAAGGTTTAGTAGAAAAATATATCCATGGAGATGGAAAAATAGCTGTTTTAGTTAATATGAAATCAGGAGATAAAGAAGTTGCAAAAGATATTTGTATGCAAATAGCTGCAGCAAGACCTGAATATCTAAATGAACAATCAGTGCCTTCCGAAAGAGTTGAAAAAGAAAAAGAAATATTAAAAGCACAAACAATGAATGAAGGTAAACCAGAAGCAATAGCAGAAAAAATAGTACAAGGAAGAATTAATAAATTCTATTCAGAAATTTGTTTAGTTGATCAAGAATTTGTTAAAGATCCAAATATGAAAATTTCTCAATTATTAAAAGAAAAAAATGCTGAAATAGTAGAATTTGCAAGATTTGAAAAAGGTGAAGGAATAGAGAAAAAAGAAGAAAACTTTGCTGAAGAAGTTATGAATCAATTAAAATAGATTGGAAAAAATTTACAAAATAGTTGATTTTTTAAAAAAATTAGAGTATAATAAATTAAGAAATAATTTTTGTAAGTTTTTCAAAGGTAAAAAAAGACTAGAGTCGCATCTCTAGTCTTTTACTATGTACTTAAAACATCTTAAGAATAAGATATATAATTATAAGCACTAGCAGTTTTTGTAAGTTCTTCATAGATTCACCTCCTTTAAAAGGCGATAATTACATTATACTATTGATAAATAAAGCGTACAAGAAAAAGAACTAGACAGAATTCGACACATTAATATTTATAATTTTATAAAATATATTGACATATGCACAATTATGCATATATAATATAAACAGAAAATATAATAAAAAATAAGGGAGGCTTACAATGGAAGAAAATCAATATGCATGTTCAGAAAATTGTCCACATTATAATAAAATAAAAGAAGTAAAACAAAAAGAACCAACAAGAGAAGATATATTAAAATTATCTAATATGTTTAAACTTTTTGCAGATGATACAAGATTAAGAATTATTTGTATTTTAATAAAAGAAGAATTATGTGTTTGTGATTTGTGTGAGGCTTTAAACCTAAATCAATCAACTGTATCACATCAATTACAATTATTAAGAAATAGTAATTTGGTAAAATACAGAAGAGATGGGAAACAGATTTTTTATAGTTTACAAGATGAACATGTTGAAAGAATAATTAGTCAGGCATTAGAACATATTTTAGAGGAGGGTACAAAAAATGTGTAATCATATTGAAGAACATAATCATGAACATGAGGGATGTCATGGACATTGCCATGAAAATGAACATGAAAACAGTAAGTTAGGGATAATACTATATGTATTGTCAATTATATTGTTTGCAATAGGATATATACCAGCATTTGAACAATATAAAATGTTTATATATTTAGGTGCTGTATTATTAAGTGGTTATGATTTGATTTTTGAAGGATTAAAAAATATTTTAAAATTAAATTTCGAAGAAGATACATTAATGACAATAGCTGTTATTGCGGCATTTGCACTTGGAGAATATCCAGAAAGTGTATTAGTTATATTACTATTTAAATTAGGAGAATTTTTAGAAGACAAAGCTAGAGATAAATCAAATGATAATATTGAACAAATTGCAAAAATTAAATCAGAAAACGCTAATTTGCTTAATAAAAATACAATAGAAGTTGTTGATGTAAAAGAATTAAAATTAGGAGATAGAATTTTAATAAAAGCAGGAGAAAAGATTCCAGTAGATTCTAAAATAATTAAAGGAGAATCTACATTAGATACTTCTAGTATAACAGGAGAGAGTAAACCACAAGAAGTTTCAAGTGGTATGGAAATATTATCAGGAAGTATTAATATGTCAGGAAGTTTAGAGTGTGAAGTAATAAGAACATTTGAAAATTCTACTGCATCTCAAATAGTTGACTTAGTTCATGTTGCAATGGGAAATAAAGGAAAAACAGAAAAATTTATTACTAAATTTTCTAAAATATATACACCAACAGTTATTATATTAGCAGTTCTAATTGCGGTAGTAGTTCCTTTGATTTTTAAACAAAGTTTTAGTGAATGGATTAAAAGAAGTTTAATATTCTTAGTTGCATCTTGTCCATGTAGTTTAGTAATATCTGTTCCTTTGGCATTTTTCTCTTGCTTAGGAGCTATATCTAAAAAAGGAATGATTATAAAAGGAACAAAACATATTGAAAATTTATCAAAAACAACAGCTGTATGTTTTGATAAAACAGGAACATTAACTACAGGAAAAATGGAAATAAATGAAGTTAAAAGTCTAGGAGAACTTGATAAAAATACTATATTAGAGTATGTATATAATCTAGAAAAATCTTCAAATCATCCAATATCAACAGCAATTATTAACATGTCTAAAGATTTAAAAAATAAAGAAGTTGATAAGAATAAAGAAATTGCAGGTCATGGAATGTATGGAATTATAGACAATAAAGAAGTTTTATTTGGAAATAAAAAATTGTTAGATATGTATGATGTAAAATATACTAATTTAGAAGATGGAGCAATTTATTTAGCAATAGATAAAAAATTAGAAGGATATATTACTTTAAAAGAAGAATTAAGAAATAAAGATATAGTAGAAGAATTTAAAAAAGTAAATATAAAAAGATTAGTAATGTTAACAGGAGATAGCAAGAAACAAGCTAATAAAGTAGGAAAAGACTTAAATATTTCAGAAGTATATGCAGAATTATTACCACAAAACAAATTAGACAAAGTAGAAGAACTAAAAAAAAAAAATGAAAAAGTAACATTTATAGGTGATGGAATTAATGATAGTCCAGTATTAGCTTCTGCAAATTTTGGTATAGCAATGGGAGAAGGAACAGAGATTGCAAGTAGTACAGCTGATGGAATATTGTTATCAAATAATATTGCTACATTACCAGAAATAATTAAAATATCAAGAAAAAGTATGAGAATAGTAAAAGCAAATATTATTTTCTCTATAGTAGTAAAATTAATAGTTCTAGGATTAGGAGTTCTAGGTTATGCACCAATATGGCTTGCTGTTCTAGCAGATACAGGAGTAACTTTCCTAACAGTATTAAATTCTATGAGAATATTTAAAAATTAAGATGTTTGAAAAAACATCCAAAAAAAGAGCACTAGTTATTCTAGTGCTTTTTAAATATTTTAACCACTATAAATGTTAATTGTATTTACTTTTGTTATAATAACAAAAAATAAAGAAAAAACTTTGAAAAAAGCCTTTATTTTTTTAGAATTTATGATAAAATGACATAGAAAAAAATATATTATATAAGGAGTGTTTTAGGTGACAGAAGTAAAATATAAAAGAGTGCTTTTAAAATTAAGTGGAGAAGCATTAGCTGGTGATCAAAAAACAGGTGTAAATGCTAAAGTAGTTGGAGAAATATGTGACAAAATTAAAGAAGTAGTAGATTTAGGAGTTCAGGTTTCAATAGTAGTTGGAGGAGGAAATTTCTGGAGAGGAAGAAACGGACATCAAATGGAAAGAACAACAGCAGACTATATGGGAATGCTTGCAACAGCAATGAATGGATTAGCATTACAAGATGCTTTAGAAACAAGAGGAGTATATACTAGAGTTCAAACAGCAATAGAAATGAGAGAAATTGCTGAACCTTATATAAAAAGAAAAGCAATTAAACATTTAGAAAGAGGAAGAGTTGTTATATTTGCATGTGGTACAGGAAATCCATATTTCACAACTGATACTGCAGCGGCATTAAGAGCAGCAGAAACAGAAGCTGATGTAATTTTACTTGGTAAAGCAATAGATGCGGTATATTCAGCAGATCCAAAATTAGATCCAACAGCTGAAAAATATGATGAAATAACATATTTAGATGTGTTAAATAAAGATTTAAAAGTAATGGATTCTACAGCTACTGCACTTTGTAGAGATAATAATATACCATTATTAGTTTTTGGAATAGCAGATCCAGAAAATATAGTTAGAGCTGTAAAAGGCGAAAAAATAGGTACAGTTGTAAAATAATAAAAAGACCAAATTTAGTTAGGAGAGATGAAAAATGGATTATACTAATATAAAAGAAAGAATGGAAAAATCAATAGATGCTTTCGCACAAAAATTATCAGAGGTTAGAGCAGGAAGAGCGAATCCTGCAATATTAAATAAAGTTAAAATAGATTATTATGGAACACCAACACCAATTAATCAAGTTGCTGGAGTATCTGTTCCAGAAGCTAGATTAATAGTTATTCAACCATGGGATGCAAGTGTATTAAAAGAAATAGAAAAAGCAATTTTAGCTTCTGATATAGGAATAAATCCAAATAATGATGGAAAAGTAATAAGACTAGCTTTCCCTGAATTAAATGAAGAAAGAAGAAAAGAATTAGTAAAAGATGTTAAGAAAATGGCAGAAGAAGCAAAAGTAGCAGTAAGAACAATTAGAAGAGATGGAATAGATGAATTTAAAACAAAACAAAAAAATAGCGAAATAACAGAAGATGATTTAAGAAATGCAGAAACAGAAATACAAAAAATAACAGATAAAGAAATAGAAGAAATTGATAAGATTTTAGCAGATAAAGAAACAGAAATAATGTCAGTATAGAGGAGAATAAAATGGAATTTAATAAAGACAACATGCCAAAGCATATAGCTATAATATTAGATGGAAACAGAAGGTGGGCAAAAGCACAAAATAAACCTGCAAGTTATGGGCATAAAGAAGGTGCTAAAACATTAGAAAAAATAGTAAGATATGCCAATAAAATAGGACTTGAATATATAACAGTATATGCTTTTTCTACAGAAAACTGGAAAAGAACAGCTGATGAAGTTGGAGCTTTAATGATGTTGTTGCAAAATTATCTAGATGATTATTCTAAAAGAGCTGATACAGAAAATATAAAAGTAAAAGTATTGGGCGATATTACTGCATTATCAGAAGGAATGCAAGAAAGTATAAAAAAATGCATGGAAAGAACTAAAAATAATACAGGAGTAACTTTTAATATTGCATTAAATTATGGTGGAAGAGATGAAATTGTAAAAGCAGTAAAAAACATAGCAAAAGATGTACAAGAGCAAAAAGTAAAAATTGAAGATATAAATGAAGAAATGATTTCAAATAATTTATATACAAAAGGTCAACCAGATCCAGATTTATTAATTAGAACAAGTGGGGAAATGAGATTAAGTAATTTTTTACCATGGCAATTAGTTTATTCAGAATTCCTATTTATAAATAAAAATTGGCCAGATTTTGAAGAAAAAGATTTAGATAATGCAATAATAGAGTATCAAAAAAGAACAAGAAAATTTGGTGCAAATTAAATTTATAAAATTATAATATAAAGGGAAAGGAAAAATAATATGGATATAAAAAGATTGACATCAGCATTATTAGGATTTCCATTAGTTGTTTTAGTTTTAATAATTGGAAACAAATATATTGTTGATATAGCACTTAGCATAATAGCAATGATTGGAATGAATGAATATTTAAATGCGGTATCCAAAAAATCAAATCCAGTAAGATGGCTAGGATATTTAAGTTGTTTAAGTATATGTTTTATACATGTAATTCCAGTTGAATATTTAAATATAGTTGCAACTTTAGCTATTCCAGCAATATTTTTAATATTATTTATTCAATTAATAGCAACAAACATGAAAACAAATTTTAAGGATATAGCATATACCTTTTTTGGAATTTCATATGTAGTATTTTTTATGATGTTTATTGCATTTATTAATGGAATGAAAGATGGAAAAATATTAATCTGGTATGCAATATGTGCTGCTTGGGGTACAGACATTTTTGCATATTTAGTAGGCAAAAACTTTGGAAAACATAAATTTAGTGAAGTGAGTCCTAAAAAATCAATAGAAGGTTGCATAGGAGGAACAATAGGAGCAGTAGTTGTTATATTAATATATACATATGTTGTTAATACATATTTAAATATGAGTTATTCATATACTTATATTGCAGCAATTAGTGTAGTATTAAGCTTAATAGGACAAATAGGAGACTTTGCAGCATCAAGCATAAAAAGATATGTAGATATAAAAGATTATAGTAATTTAATTCCAGGACATGGTGGAATATTAGATAGAATAGATAGTTTATTATTTATAGCTCCATTTGCATATGTATTTTTTACAATGATATAGAGTTTAAATAAATAGGAGGAAATTTTCTTGATTGGAATTTTAATATCTGCAATAAAGATAATATTTTTACTTGGATTTTTAATATTTATTCATGAAGGAGGACATTTTTTAGTTGCAAAACTTTGTAAGGTAAAAGTAAATGAATTTGCAATTG
Source organism: uncultured Clostridia bacterium (assembly GCA_934133175.1). Lineage (GTDB taxonomy): Bacteria > Bacillota > Clostridia > TANB77 > CAG-508 > CAG-269. Next base: position 20,535 of record CAKPAX010000019.1, read on the forward strand.
GATTTGGTCCAACAATATGGAAAAAACAAGGAAATGAAACAAAATATGCACTTAGGCTTATTCCTCTTGGGGGATTTGTAAGTATGGAAGGAGAAGTAGAATCTTCTGAACAAGAAGGTTCTTTTTCTAAAGCAAGTATTCCAAGAAGAATTGCAATAGTTGCAGCAGGTGCACTTGTAAATATTGTATTTGGATTAATGGTATATTTTATGTTAATGTCATCAACAGGAAATTATATTACAAATGTAATTGATTCAACAGTAGACAATTATGCAGCACAACAGGTAGGAATTAAACAAGGAGATGCAATTGTTGAATTCAACGGGAACAAAGTAAAAAATAAATATGATTTAAACAAATTAATGAATAACAATAATGGAGAAAAAATAAAATTAAAGATTAATAGAAACGATCAAATTGTTGAATATACTGTGAAACCTACAAAACAAGATATAAAATCAACAGGTATATATTTAAAAAAAGATAGTAAAATTATTGCTGTGGAACCAAATAGTAGTGCAGAAAAAGCTGGTCTTAAAGCAAATGATAAAATAATAAAAATAAATGGAGAAAATACCAATAATGATCCATATAAAGTGTTAGAATTAATAAATTCTAACACCGAAAATTTAAATTTAGAAATAGAACGTGATAAAGAAACATTAAATATTGATTTAACACCTGATAATACTTCTAAATATTATTTAGGTGTAACATTTAAACAAGCTGAAAATACATTTTTAAATCATATTTATTATGGATTAATAGAAACAAAAACTTTTGGATTTTCTATATTAGAAAATTTAAAACAACTATTTTCTGGAAATGTTAGGGTTGATCAAATGATGGGACCTGTTGGAATATCAGAGGCAGTAGCAGAAACTAATGGATTTAGTGAATTTATATATTTACTAGCATTAATTTCATTATCATTAGGAGTTACAAATCTTTTACCAATTCCTGCATTAGATGGAGGAAAGATTGTTATTCTTTTAATAGAAGCTATAAGAAGAAAACAATTAAAAGAAGGAACAGAAATGAAAATACAGTTAATTGGTTTTTCAATATTAATAGCTTTAACAATATATATAACATATAATGATATATTAAGAATATTTTAAATATAAAAATATGTAGATTAATTCTACATATTTTTTTGTATATTTCTTTCAAAAAAATACAAAATATGATAGAATACGATAAGCAGAAAGGAGATACTTTATGGCAGAAAGTAAATTTATTAAAGAAGTATTTAGCGATTATAAAACAACGGCTAATATAAAAGATGCAAAAATATTAAAATTAGCACTAATAAAAAAGACAAACATGTTAGCTATGAAAATACAGTCAAATGAATATATAGAAGTTAAAGAAATATGGTATTTTGAAAATTTTTTAATGAAAAGATTTCAAATTGAAAATACCGAACTTATAATAGAATATACAGAAAATGTAAAAATTAATTCCATAGAAGAAGAATGGAAAAATATTATTTGCTATATGGCACATAAGTATCCTCTTATGAAGCCATTATTATTAATGAAAAGTGATATTAGTGTAAAAGATAATGTTATAGATGTAAAAATGCATATAAAAGGTGCTGAATTTTTAAAAGCTAAAAAAACAGATAAAGAGTTAGAAAAAATAATAAAAAATCTATTTGGAATAGATTATAAAATAGAACTTAGAGAATGTATTAATGAAAATGAAGTTTTAGAATATCAAAAAAGAGCCCATGAAGAAGAAGAAAAATTAGTACATAATACTATGGAAAATTTGGCAAAACAAGAAGAAAAAATGATAGAAGAAAATGTTCCACATTATGAAAGTTCAGAAGAATTTATAAATGCAGAAGAAAATGGTTTAACACTTAATACAGACGAAGTTACATATATTATGGGAAAACCATCTAGAGCAAAAGAAAAAAATATAAAAATTAAAGATTTAACGGCAAATGATGGAAGAGTTACATTAATTGGTAGAATTGTAACATGTGAAGCTAAAATAACAAAATCAGGAAAAGCTTTAATAGTTTTTGATCTTTATGATGGAACAGGAATGTTAACATGTAAATCTTTTTCTACACCAGAGGAGTCAGGAGATATTGTAGAAAAAATTAAAAATGCAAAAGCAATTAAAGTTACAGGAAAAGCTGGATTAGATACATACGAAGGAGATATAACTGTAATAACAAATCAAATAGTAGAAGTTGATATAGAAGTACCAGAACTTCCAGAAGAAGATGAAGATACTCCATTAATATTAGGAAGAAATATCAATATTAAAGCACCATTGGTAAAAGTTGCAGATTTAGGAGCAGATGATGGAACTGTGTCTTTAAAAGGTGAAGTAATATTTATGGAAGACAGAGAATTAAAATCTGGAAAAACATTGCTTAGCTTTGATTTATATGATGGTTCTAGTACAATGACTTGTAAAGCATTCTTAGACAAAAATAATAGTAAAAAAATAATTGGAAGAATAAAAAAAGCAAAAGGAATAACAATAGAAGGCAATGCACAAATGGATCAATTTTCTGGAGAATTGACTGTAATGGCAAATACAATAATTGAATCAGAAGGAATAAAAAAGGTAGTAAGACAAGATAATGCAGAAGTAAAAAGAGTAGAATTACACATGCATACAAAAATGAGCCAAATGGATGCAATGACATCTGCTACAGATTTAATAAAAAGAGCAATGAGTTGGGGAATGAAATCAATTGCTATAACAGACCATGGTGTTGTACAAGCATTCCCAGAAGCACATAAATTACTTGGAGTTAATAATCCAGATATGAAAGTAATATATGGTGTAGAAGCTTATTTGGCACCAGATGCAAAACAATGTGTAACAAATGTAAAAGACCAAGATATAGATACAACATATTGTGTACTCGACTTAGAAACAACAGGTTTTTCTGCTGTAACAGAAAAAATAACAGAAGTAGGAATAATGAAGGTAAAAAATGGAGAAGTAATAGATGAATTTAGCTGTTTTGTAAATCCAGAAAAACCTATTCCACAAAGAGTTGTAGAAGTTACAAATATAACTGATGAAATGGTAAAAGATGCAGAAACAATAGATAAAGTATTTCCTAAAGTTTTAGAATTTATAAAAGGAAGTGTGCTTGTTGCACATAATGCGGATTTTGATGTTGGATTTTTAAAACAAAATGCTAAAAATTTGGGATATGACTTTGATTTTACATATGTTGATACATTAGGATTAGCTAAAAAATTATTCCCAGATTATAAAAAATATAAATTAGGAAAAATTGCAGAAAATTTAGGAATAAAAGTATTAGTTGCACACAGAGCTTTAGATGATGTTGATACAACAGTAAAAGTATTTAATGTTATGATGAATATGCTTAAAGAGCGTGGTGCAAAAAAAGTAGAAGATATAGATACATATAGTGAAAATGAAGAAGCCAAAAAGGAAGAATATAAAAAATTAAAAACATATCATGCAATAATACTTGCTAAAAATTATGTAGGTTTAAAGAATTTATATAAATTAGTATCATACTCACATTTGGATTATTTTTATAGAAAACCAAGAATATTAAAAAGTTTATATAAAAAATATTCAGAAGGGCTAATATTAGGAAGTGCTTGTGAGGCTGGTGAATTATATCAAGCAATAGAATTAGGAAGACCAGACGAAGAAATTGAAGAAATAGCTAGTGATTATGATTATTTAGAAATTCAGCCAATAGGAAATAATCAATTTTTAATAAGAAATGAAGTTGTACCAAATGAAGAAGCATTAAGAGATATAAATAGAAAAATAGTTAGCTTAGGAGAAAAATTAAATAAACCTGTAGTTGCAACTTGTGATGTTCATTTTATGGATCCACAAGATGAAATATATAGACGTATATTAGAAGCTGGACAGAAATATGATGATGCAGATAATCAAGCACCATTATATTTAAGAACTACAGAAGAAATGTTAGAAGAATTTAAGTATTTAGGAAAAGAAAAGGCGTATGAGGTTGTAGTTACAAATACTAACAAAATAGCAGATATGTGTGATCAAATTAGTCCAATATCTCCAGAAAAATGTCCACCTCATATTCCTGGTTGTGAAGAAGATATTAAAAATATAGCATATAAAAAAGCACATGAGTTATATGGTGATCCATTACCAGAAATTGTTCAAACAAGATTAGATAAAGAGTTAAATTCTATAATTAGTAATGGATATTCAGTTATGTATATAATTGCACAAAAATTGGTTTGGAAATCAAATGAAGATGGCTATATAGTTGGTTCAAGAGGTTCTGTTGGCTCATCATTGGTTGCGTTTATGACAGGAATTACAGAAGTTAACTCATTAAAGCCACACTATAGATGTCCAAATTGTAAGTATTCAGAATTTGATGATTATGGTGTTGGAAACGGATTCGATTTACCAGATAAAGATTGTCCAAAATGCGGACATAAACTTGCAAAAGATGGAATGGATATACCATTTGAAACATTCTTAGGATTTAATGGAGATAAAGAGCCTGATATAGACTTAAACTTCTCAGGAGAATATCAAGCAAAAGCACACAAATATACAGAAGTAATATTTGGTAAAGGAACTACATTTAAGGCAGGAACAGTTGGTACTGTTGCAGAAAAAACAGCATTTGGATATGTAAGAGGATATTTTGAAGATAGAGGAATACCAGTAAATAAAGCAGAAATGCAAAGATTAGCTCAAGGATGTACAGGAATAAAAAGAACAACAGGACAACATCCAGGTGGAATTATAGTTGTACCAAAAGGAAGAGAAATATATGAATTTACCCCAGTACAGCATCCTGCAGATGATCCTAATTCTGATATAATAACAACACACTTTGATTATCACTCAATAGATGGAAACTTATTAAAATTAGATATACTAGGACACGACGATCCTACAGTTATTCGTATGTTACAAGATTTAACAGGAATAGCTCCTCAAGACATTCCTTTGGATGATCCAGAAACAATGTCAATATTCAATTCAACAACAGCATTAGGTGTTACACCAGAACAAATACATTCTCAAGTAGGAACATTTGGAATACCAGAATATGGTACAAAATTTGCAAGAGGGATGCTTTTAGATACAAAACCAACAACATTTGATGAATTAATACGTATATCAGGATTATCACATGGTACTGACGTATGGCTTGGAAATGCACAAACATTAATAGAACAAGGAATAGTAACATTAAAAGAAGCAATATGTTGTAGGGATGATATTATGGTATATTTAATGCAAAAAGGAGTACCACCAGATAAAGCATTTAAAATAATGGAAACAGTTCGTAAGGGTAAAGCATTAAAAGATCCAGCTAAATGGGAAGAATTTAAAGGTATAATGAAACAATATGATATACCAGATTGGTATATCAAATCATGTGAAAAAATAAAATACATGTTCCCAAAGGCTCATGCTGCCGCATATGTTACAAATGCATTTAGAATTGCATGGTTTAAAGTTCATATTCCACTTGCATATTATGCAGCTTATTATTCAATAAGAGCTAAAGCTTTTGATGCACAATGGATGATATTTGGAAAAGAAAAAGTAAAAAACAAAATGAAAGAAATAGAAATAAAAAATCAAAAGAAAGAAGCAACAAAAGCAGAATTAGATATGTATGATGATTTGGAAATTGTTTTAGAAATGTATGAAAGAGGATTTGAATTTTTACCAGTTGATTTATATGAATCTGACTCAACCAAATTCAAAATTCAAGATAATAAATTAAGACCACCACTAAATAGTATACCAGGATTTGGAACTGTTGCTGCACAAGGAATTGTAGAAGCAAGAAAAGATGGAAAATTTATGTCTATAGATGATTTAAAAATCAGAGCTAAAATTGGAACATCAGGTGCAGATTTGTTAAAAAGTTTTGGTTGTTTAGAAGGTATGAGTCAAAGCAACCAAATGAGTTTATTTGGATAAATGGAGGAAAAATGAATAGTATTGAAGAAATATTTACATTAAAAAATATAATAATATATTTATTTGCAATTAACATTTTTGGCTTTTTTATAATGTGGTTAGATAAACAAAAAGCTAAAAAAGGTGAATGGAGAATAAAAGAAAGAACAATATTTATAGTAACAGCATTAGGCGGAGGATTTGGAACTATTGCAGGTATGTATACATTTAGACATAAAACTCAAAAATTAAACTTTACAATTGGCTTACCTACAATTACAATATTAGAAATAATTGCAGTAATATATTATATATTTACTCATTAAAAATAATAAATAGCATAATTAAAAGCGATAAAACTTTTAATTATGCTATATTTATATTATAGGAAAGTTCTCCGAACTTCCTATAATATAAATATATTGCACAGAAATTTGCTTTGCAAATTTCACGCACGAACAAAGACGCGGACTTCAAAATGTTTTAATAAGTACAAAAGTTATTAATGTCCGCTTTTGTTCTATAATTAAGAAAAATTAATAAAATCTAGTAATAAAATTGTTTCAGAAATTTTTGGAACAATAAATTAATTAATCAAGGTATAAATAAAAGGTACACATAAACAGTTTGATAAAAATTACAATTAAAAAACAATGTTTTGCGAACAAAATTGTTGTGAATAAAATAGTCGAAAAATATGAGTGATTTAAATTATTCACAGACTTATCCACAATATCCACAGGTAAGTGGATAATTTTAAATGATAGAAAAAAATAATATTTGGTAAACATAAAAACAGAAAAATGGGCGATTTGAAATACTTTTGTAATATATAGGTAACTTATTTGAAATTTGATTGAAAACAATACTTAGAATGCTGTAGAAAAATGAAATAAATTGTAAAAAGATGTTAAACAAAAATAAAGTTTATTAATATAATATTAATAAGACAATTTAATGGAGGATAATAATGTTTAACAAATTTCAATATATATTAAAAAGAAAATTAACAAGATCAATGCAAGAAGGAAATATTACATTTGAACAACTAAGCAATCTAGTTAAAGATGGAGCATATTTGTTAGATGTAAGAAGTCCACAAGAATACAAAGAAGGACATATAAAAGGAGCAACTTTGATTCCTCAATATGAATTAAAGTTTAGAAGAAATGAATTACCAAAAGATAAAAATAAAAATATAGTTGTTTATTGTCAAAGTGGAGGGAGAAGTAAAAAAACATGTTTATATTTAAAAAGTATAGGGTACAATAATGTTTATAATCTTTTTGGTGGATTTCAAAATTTATAAATATAAAAAACAGTTTTCTAAATAATATTTAGTTGACTGTTTTATTATTGTAGTAATATTTTAATATATAAGTATTAAATAAAAATGTTATTGTGATTTTAGGGTTTATGTGTTAGAATAATTTGTATAAGAGGAGGTACTATGGACGATAGACAAAAATATATTAGAAATTTTAGTATAATAGCACATATAGATCATGGAAAATCAACATTAGCAGATAGGTTAATAGAAATGACAGGAGTATTATCTAAAAGAGAAATGGAATCACAAGTTTTAGATAATATGGAAATTGAAAAAGAAAGAGGAATAACAATAAAATCTCAAGCTGTTAGAATGAAATATAAAGCTAAAGATGGACATGAATATACATTTAATTTAATAGATACACCAGGGCATGTGGATTTTAATTATGAAGTTTCTAGAAGTTTGGCAGCTTGTGATGGAGCAGTATTAGTTGTAGATTCAACACAAGGAGTAGAAGCTCAAACTATTGCAAATGTTTATTTAGCAATAGACAATGATCTAGAAATTTTACCAGTTATAAATAAAATAGACTTGCCAAATGCAAGACCAGAAGAGGTAAAAAAAGAAATAGAAGATATTATAGGAATACCAGCAGAAGATAGTCCATGTATATCAGCTAAATCAGGACTAAATGTAGAAGAAGTATTAGAAAGAATAGTTACAGACTTACCAGCCCCTAAGGGAGATGAAAATGCAAAAACAAAATGTTTGATTTTCGACTCATATTATGACAATTATAAAGGAGCAATAGCATATGTAAGAGTTGTAGATGGAAAAGTAAAAGTTGGTGATGAAATAAGATTAATGGCTGCCAAAAAAGTATTTACTGTAACAGAAGTAGGATATTTTGTTCCAGGATCTTACATGCCAACAGACGAAATAAAAGCGGGAGAAGTTGGATATATTGCTGCAAGTATAAAAAATTTATCAGACATACATGTTGGAGATACAATTACATTAGAAAATAACCAAGCGGAAAAAGCACTTGCTGGATATAAAAAAGTAACACCAATGGTATATTGTGGATTATATCCAATAGATGGTAGTGAATATGAGAATTTAAAAATAGCATTAGAAAAGTTAAAACTAAATGATGCAGCATTAGAATATGAGCCAGAAACATCAGCAGCATTAGGATTTGGATTTAGATGTGGATTTTTAGGTTTACTTCATTTAGAAATAATTGAAGAAAGATTAGACAGAGAATTTGATTTAGGATTAATTACAACAGCACCATCTGTTATATATAAAGTATATAAAACTACAGGTGAAGTATTAGATGTTTATAATCCAACAGATTTACCTACTCCACAAGAAATTTCTTATATAGAAGAACCATTTGTAACAGCACAAATATTTACTCCAAAAGAATATGTAGGAAATATAATGGAAATATGTCAAAATAGACGTGGAGTATATGTTGACATGAAATATTTAGATGAAAATAGAGTGACATTAATATATGATATGCCATTAAATGAGATTATTTATGATTTCTTTGATAATTTAAAATCTAAAACAAAAGGATATGCATCATTTGATTACGAATTTAAAGAATATGTAAAATCAAATTTAGTGAAACTTGATATTCATGTTAATGGAGAAGCTGTTGATGCATTAAGTTTTATAGTTCATAAGGATGGAGCATATAATCGAGGAAAGAAAATGGTAGAAAAATTAAAAACAGTAATACCAAGACAATTATTCACAATACCAATACAAGCAGTAATAGGTGGACAAGTAATTGCAAGAGAAACAATATCTGCAATGAGAAAAGATGTATTAGCAAAATGTTATGGAGGAGATATTACAAGAAAGAAAAAATTACTTGAAAAACAAAAGAGAGGTAAAAAGAGAATGAGAGAAATAGGAAATGTAGAAATGCCACAAGAAGCTTTTCTATCAGTTCTAAAATTAGATGATGAAAACTAATAGGAGAAAAATATGAAATTAAGAGAGTATCAAGAAAAAGCATTAAAAAGATTAAATCCATCTATTGCAAATAAAGACAAAGAAAGCATGAGATTTGCATGTATGGGATTGTTAGAAGAATCAGGAGAAGTTATCGCAGAATTAAGAAAACCATTATATAAAGGAAATTTTCATGAGAAACCACTAGATAAAAAGGCGATAACAAGTGAACTTGGAGATGTAATGTGGTATATAGCATTAATATGTAGAAATAATAGCATAGATATAGAAAAAATAAATTCAAAAATAGACATTAACCAAAACTCTTTTGATAGAGAAAAATTAATAAAAAAATCTATAAATATTGGGAGACAATCAGGAGTTATTGCGAAAAGATATATTAAATATAGTAAAGATAAAATAGAAAAAAGAAAATTAGAGAAAAGTTTAAAAATACAATATAAAAACATATTAAAAATTTCAAATATATTAGGTATTTCTGTAGAAGATATATTAAGATGTAATATAGAAAAAGCAAATTATAGATATGATGAAAATGGCAAAGCAAAAAAAATAGGAGAAGAAGATAATGAAAGATAATAAATATAATTTAAAAAATGACAAAAAACAATCATTTAATAAAACATCTAATTATAAAAAAGAAAATAACAAAAAAGAAGAAAGAATTTTTGATGACCAAGTTGAAGGAAGAAATTCTGTATTAGAATTACTAGAAAGTGGAAAAGATATAAACAAGATATTTGTAACAAAAGGTGAAAGACATGGATCTATAAATAAAATAGTTGCGATAGCAAGAGAAAAGAAAGTAATAATAGTAGAAAAAGATAAAAGACAAATGGACGAAATGGCACAAAATGAAAATTACCAAGGAGTAATAGCAATAGTTCCACCTTTTGAATATTGCGAAATAGAAGATATATTAGATGTAGCGAGAGAAAAAAACGAGGATCCTTTTGTTCTTATATTAGATGGAATAGAAGATCCACACAATTTAGGTTCTATAATAAGAACAGCAGAAACAGCAGGAGTTCACGGGATAATAATACCAAAAAGAAGAGCTGTTGGAGTAAATAGTACTGTAAATAAAGTATCAGCAGGAGCTGTAGAACATATGAAAATAGCAAGAGTTACTAATATAAGTGATAGTATAGATAAATTAAAAGATGCTGGACTTTGGATATGTGGTACAGATATAAATACAGAAAAATATCATTATAATCAGGATTTAACAGGACCACTTGGAATTGTAATAGGAAATGAGGGAAGCGGAATAAGTGATAAAGTTAAAAAGAATTGTGATTTCTTAGTAAAAATTCCAATGAAAGGTAAAGTTACATCATTAAATGCATCTGTATCTGCCGGAATAGTTATTTATGAAAGTGTAAAACAAAGACTTATAAAAGAAGAAAAATAAGTAATATATAGTAAAAATAAAAGGATATTTTTTGAATTGCATAATGTGGCAAAATTCAAGAAATATCCTTTTTAATTATATGGAAAAAAATTCTTTAAAAAAATCTTAAAAAGTTATTGACTTTATATTTCATAAGTGGTAATATATTGTTTAGTCGCAATGACGAAATATATTATATTTTTATACACAAAGTTGATACAAAAATAAGAAAATAAAAAAATAAAAAATATTTTCAAAAAAGTGTTGACAATCAAAAAAAGGTATAGTATAATACAAAACGTTCCGT
>CAKPAX010000020.1 GCA_934133175.1 uncultured Clostridia bacterium
GCGTGAAATTTGCAAAGCAAATTTCTGTGCAATATATTTATATTATAGGAAGTTCGAAGAACTTTCCTATAATATAATAACAATTTTTATAAAATAGAAAATTACTTAAATTGTAATTTTCTATTTTTGTTTTTGTAATAAGCAATAAATTAAGGTTTTTGTTGTATTTTACATAAAAACATGATATAATTTTGCCATAGTAAGTTTTGAGCAACCTTTTAACATTTAAAATTATTATTATTTTTTTAATCAAAAAGGAGGTACATTATGGGAAAAATTATTCCTTGTGTAACTGAAATTATTGGAGCATACTGGGGCGACGAAGGTAAAGGCAGAGTTGCTGCTTTTGAAGCCCGGAATGCAAAATTAGTTTTAAGAACCACTGGTGGTAATAATGCTGGTCATACAGTGTATTACAATGGAGAAAAAATCCCTCTTCATTTAATACCTGGTGGTATTATTTATGATCAGACAACTGCGATAATTTGTCAGGGAGTTGTTATTGATCCAAAAGTTTTAAAGGACGAAATTGATTTACTTTCCAAGTATATCAATATTACTCCTGATAAGCTTATCATTTCAGACTGTGCTCATCTTATTCTGCCACATCATATTGCTCTGGATAAAATTCAGGAAAATTTGCGTGGTAATAATAAGATTGGCACTACAAAATCTGGAATCGGTCCATGTTATCACGATATGAGTGACCGTGTAGGCATTAGAATGATGGATTTATTCCGTCCTGAAGAAAGTCTTAAAGAACTTATTAAGACTGTATTACAGTTTAATGCACCAGTTATGCAGTTAGAAGATGTTTCATATTCTGTTGAAGAGTACTATGATTTCTGTATGACTGCAAAGAAAAATCTTGGTCAGTTCATAAAAAATGCTGAACCAGACATAGACTTTGCGTTAAAAAATCATGACAAGATTGTCATTGAAGGCGCACAGGCTGATCATTTGGATATTCTCAATGGAGATTACCCAGACTGCACAAGTTCTCAGTGTAATCCATCTGGAACTCTTTCTGGTGCAGGAATTGGTCCTATGTATGTTGAAAGAGTAATTGCAACTACAAAGGCATATTGCTCAAGAGTGGGTAATGGCATTTTTCCTACAGAACTTGATGATGAAGAAGGCGATATTATAAGAGAGTTTGGCCATGAATATGGTACAACTACAGGTCGCCCAAGAAGATGTGGCTGGTTAGACTTAGTTGCTTTAAGAACAGTAACTAGAGGATATACAGATCTTTGTATAAACCATCTGGATACAATAGGTTTAATAGGAAATAAACTTGGACATATAAAAGTATGTACAAGTTATACCTATAAAGGAGTTGTAACATATAACTTCCCTACTGAAACCAAAGTAAGTGGAGCATATGTAAAGCCTCATTATAAGACTTTTTTGGGTGGTTGGGAAATTCCTGATAACTGTAGATCTTTTGATGAACTTCCAGAAAAAGCAAAGGAATTTGTTCTCTTTATTGAAGAATACACTAAGATTCCTGTTAGCTATATTGGCATAGGTCCTAATAACGAAGATACAATCATTCGTTAAAATTATCACCAAAACTTACTAAGCTAAGTCACTCTATATAGAGTGACTTAGTATTTTATATATAAGAATATCTTGTCAAACTATATTTGTTCTTATCTTGAAAAAAGCTGTTAAATATGTTATTATAAGTATATTAAATTAAAGGAGAAAAAATATGATAGTTCAAAATCCTAAATTTGAAATTTCAGCAGTAAAACCAAGTCAATATCCTACAAATAATCTGCCAGAAATTGTTTTAGTTGGAAAATCTAATGTTGGAAAATCAAGTTTTATAAATACAATGATAAATAGAAAAAAATTAGCTAGAACAAGTAGTGAACCAGGAAAAACAAGACAAATTAATTTTTATAATATTGATGAAACCTTTTATTTTGTTGATTTACCTGGTTATGGCTATAGTAAAATGTCTAAACAAGAACAAGTAAAAGTTGGAAATTTTATTGAAGAATATTTATTTAAAAGACAACGAATTTCTTTAATTATATTTTTAATTGATATAAGACACTCTCCTACCGCTAATGATAAACTTATGTATAATTATGTTATTAGCTCTAAATTGCCTTTTATTATACTTGCAAATAAAGCAGATAAAATTGCTGTAACAAAAGTTTCTGACCAAGTAAGTAAATTATTAAAAGAAATAAATCCAATTGGTGATGCAACTTGTTTACCATTTTCTTCTGAAAGAAAAATTTACAAAGAAGATGTTTGGAATATTATTGATGAATATATTAAATAAAAAACAAATATATGAACCTAAATTTTTTAAGTTCATATATCTGTTTTTTTATTTATATATTTTTTCTAGCATCTTCTTATTTTACATGCACATAGTTTGTATATTACCAATAAAATAAAGAAAAATCCTAAAATTGATGCAGTTGCAATTAATACTCCTAAATTTCCTGTAAGTGTTGATACATAAACTGTTCCTAATATTAATCCAATAACTCCTAATATAAATGCAAATACTATTCCTATAATGATATTTAAACAACAACATGCCCTTTTATCACATTTGTTATAGTTCTCTGGTTCCATCATATTATCCACCTCCTACCATAGCATTGATTTGCTATAGTATATATTATTCATTTTATTTTTAGTTGTTACACTTTTCGACATTATTTTTAATTTAAGATGATTTATATAATTTTGTGCAATATCATACAAACAATTTATATATATGTTTTTTATGTCTTGTTGTCGCATCCTTCAGATACCTTTTTAAGGAAGGATGCTTCATTCGCCCTCCGCTACGCTCCGGTTGCTCGCTACGCGACATTGCAAAACATATATATAAATTATTTTAAAACTCAGCATAAAAAATCATATAAACTATTAATATTTCAAATTATAATAAATAAAATAAAAGTAATTCACTAATGTGAATTACTTCTATTTATTCTTTGCTCTCTATTTTTTTAGTAATTGCTTTCAATGCTTTTTGTCTTTCTAGAACAACAACATGTCCACAACCTTCGCACTTTAACTTAAAATCAACTCCAACTCTAGTTATTTCCCATAACTTGCTTCCACATGGATGAGGTTTTTTGGTTCTTACAATATCTCCTATATTATATTCCAATACTTTTACCTCCTAAATTATTTTAAATTTTTTATTGCTGTTTCAAATCTTTCTTTTATTCTATCTTTACCCAAAACATTCATAATCTCGTACATATCTGGAGTATTAGTTCTTGCTGTTAATGCAACTCTTAATACTGTACTTACATCTCCAACATGTGCTTTATATTTATCAGGATTTGCTTTAAATTCTTTTACTTCTTTAGCATATCCCATCTCTCCTGCTAATTCTTTAATTTTATCAAACCATGTTTGTTTATCATCATTTTCATCATAATATTTTTCTATATACAATTTTAAAATTTGTTCAATACTTTCTTTGTCATTAATTACTTGATATGGATATTCTTTAGTATTTTCATAAAATTTATTATCATACATATATTCAATATTTTCTTTTACTTCTGACCATTTTGCAATATCTTTTCTAGGCTTTTTATTTCCTCTTTCTATTCCAAATACTTTAAGTGCATATTCTTTATCTTCTAGCATTTTTGCTAATTCAGAATCATATTCTTTAGCCCAAATTAATGATTTATTATATACTTCTTCTGCTGTCATTTTTGATATAACTGTTTTTCCTATATCTAGTAATTTTACAATATCTAAAAGAGCTCCACTAACACTCATTTTATTTAATTGAAAATCAAAATCTTCTATTGATTTATCTGGGTTTGCTCTTTTCCAGTTTTCAAAACTTGAGTTTGCAATATTTAATAAATATTCTTTAACTGCTTCTGCTGGTATTCCTTCTTCTTTGTAATATGATACTGCTGCTTCTGGGTCTTTTCTTTTACTTATTTTACGTTTATTTCCATTATCGTTTTTTAATATTGTTGGAGTATGTGCATATTTAGGTGCTTTAAATCCCATTTCATAAAATAATTGTAAATGTAATGGAACTGAAGATAACCACTCATCTCCTCTAGTTACGTGTGTTGTATGCATTAAATGATCATCAACAACATGTGCAAAATGATATGTTGGAAGTCCATCAGATTTTATTATTACAACATCTTGATCATTTTCTGGGAAATCAACATTTCCTTTTATTACATCTTTATGTTTAATTTTTTTATCTTCTCTTCCTTGTGATTTAAATCTAATTATATATTCTTCACCATTTTTTATTTTCTCTGCAGCTTCATTAAGTGGTAATGTTCTATATTTTGCCCATATTCCATAATAACCTGTTCTTATTTTAGCAGCTTCCTGTTTTGCTCTTATTTCGTCTAATTCTTCTTTAGTTGCAAAGCATGGATAAGCTTTTCCTTGTTGTAACATGTATTTAGCATAAGATTGATAAATTTCTTTTCTAAATGATTGTCTATATGGTCCATAATTTCCTTTCCATTCTGTTTCTGAAATCATTCCTTCATCTGGTTCTAAATCAAAGTCTCTTAATGCATCTATTATTTGTTTTATTCCATTTTCTATTTCTCTTTTTTGGTCTGTATCTTCTATTCTTAGAAAAAATACTCCACCTGTTTGTTTTGCTAACTTCTTAGCAATTAATGCTTGATATATTGTTCCTATGTGAACATTTCCTGTTGGACTAGGTCCTATTCTTAATACCATTGCACCTTCTGGTAAGTTTCTTTCTGGATATTTTTCTTCATAATATGATATATCTTTCGCATCTGGAAATATTAAATCTGCTAACTCTTTATAATCCATTTTCATCTCTCCTTAAGTTTTAATCTTACTTATTATATCATAATAACTTTATTGTATCAATAAATTATATAATAAAAAGAATAAGTGGGTAACAAATGGGTAACAAATCAAAATACCAAGGTTGCAAAAACCTTGGTATTACTGTATTTAATTATACTTCCATAATAATTGGTATAATCATTGGATTTCTTTTTGTTTTAGCAAAAATATAATCTTTTAAGTTCTCTTTTACAGTTCCTTTTATTGTTGACCAATCAGTTATTCCCTTTTCCTCACATTTTTTTATCTCATGTCTTACAACTGATTTCACATCATCCATTAAATTTTCAGATTCTCTTACATACACAAATCCTCTAGAGATAACATCTGGTCCTGCTACAACTTCTCCTGTTGTTGAATCCATTGTTAAAACTATTATTATTAATCCATCTTGTGATAAATGTTGCCTATCTCTTAAAACTATATTTCCAACATCTCCAACACCTAATCCATCTACTAGTATTCTTCCATTTGGTACTGAAGTTGTTAGTTTTGCTTCATTTTCATTTATTTCTAGCACTCTACCATTTGTCATCATAAATATATGATCTTCATCTATTCCCATCAATTGAGCAGTTTCACTATGTGCTATAAGTTGTCTATATTCACCATGAACAGGTATAAAGAATTTTGGTTTTGTTAATGCCATCATTAATTTTTGTTCCTCTTGACATGCATGCCCTGATACGTGAACATCTTCTAATGCACTATATACAACATCTGCCCCAATTTGCATTAAGTCATCAATTACTTTTGATACATATTTCTCATTTCCTGGTATCGGTGTTGCAGAAATTATTACTAAATCATTTGGTGTTATTTTTACTTTTCTATGCTCACCCGCAGCCATTCTTGTTAATGCTGACATAGTTTCCCCTTGACTTCCTGTTGTAATTATAACCAATTGTTCATCTGTATAATTTCCTATCATGTCTATATCTATAAATATATCCTTTGGACATGTTATATATCCTAATTCTCTTGCAGTATCTATCATATTTATCATACTTCTTCCACATACTGCAATTTTTCTATTATTTGCAACTGCCGCATTTACTATTTGTTGAACTCTATGAACATTTGATGCAAATGTTGCAACTACTATTCTTTTTGTACAATTTAAAAATAATTTATCAAATACTTCTCCAACTGTTCTTTCAGACATTGTAAATCCTTTTCTTTCAGAATTTGTACTGTCTGACATAAGTGCCAATACTCCTTTTTTTCCAAGTTCTGCAATTCTTCCAAAGTCCATTAATTGACCATCTATAGGTGTGTAATCAATTTTAAAATCTCCTGTATGTAGTATAACTCCAACAGGTGTATTTATTGCTAAAGCTACTGAATCTGGAATACTGTGAGAGCTCCTTATAAATTCTACTTTAAAGTTTTTTCCTAGTTTAATTGTTTCTCCCTGATTAACTATTTTTAATTTTGTTCCTCTTAATAATTTATGTTCTTCTAATTTATTACTTATTAATCCGGCTGTTAATTTAGTTGCATATATTGGTACATTAATTTGTTTTAAAATATATGGTATTGCTCCTATATGATCCTCATGACCATGTGTTATAACTAAACCTTTAATTTTGTCTTTATTTCTTATTAAATAAGTTATATCTGGTATTACTAAATCAATACCTAACATATCATCTTCTGGAAAAGATAATCCACAATCTACTACTATTATTTCATCTTCATATTCAAATACTGTAATATTTTTTCCAACTTCGTGTAAACCTCCAAGTGGTATTATTTTTAAATTACTTTTTTTAAATATACTATCTCTTTTAATAACTTTTGTTTCTTTTCTTTTTTCTGTTTTTTCTGTTTTCTCAACTTTTTCCATCTTTGAATTTACACTATTTTTTGTATTTTTTCTATTAAAATTATTTCTTCTAGTTGTCTTTTGTTCTTTATTTAAATTCTCATGTTTTTCTTTTATATTTCTATTTACTTTAGGTTTTCTGTCAATTTTTTTCTTTGTATCTTTTATTGTTTTAAAATCTTCTTCTGTCATATAATCTCCTTTCTTTTTTCTTACATAAAAATTAAAATTAGTTTAATAATAAACTAATCGTCAATATATTTATTTCTTATTAATACATAATTTTACACACCTAAAAAACGTTTATTTATATAATCTCTCACATTTATTATATAATAAACTTATATGTATTCAATTTTAATAATTCTCCGATCAATTTTATTATTCACTTTTCTCATTATTTAATACATAAAAACAAAATCTCATTTTTGCCATAGGCAACTTACTGTTTTCTATTCTAACATTATTTAATAAAAAAGTCAAATTATAAATTTTTTGTAATATTTTCAATCTATTGAAAATACTATTATATAGTACTCTTATTAATTTTAATTATACTTAGAATTTTTGACTTTTACAAAAATTTTTTGTATAATAATTATGTAACCAAGTGTTTTTATAATAAGGAGGTAAAAAGAAATGAGGAACTTTATGAAACGGCTTTTAAACAAGGCAATTAATTTTTCGCCTTATATTTTAACAGTGGAGTTTTTAGCACCACCGTTAATAGGAGCATATTTGGTAATGAATGATAAGTTACCAATTACAGAGTGGTTTCTAACAATTTTGTTAGCATTTCTCTTAGCACTGGTAACAGTTGCTCTTTTCCTTTTTTTATGCGTTATCGTATATAAAAAAGATGATGAAAAAAAATAATCTTTCTAAAAAGAAAGACTTATCTCCAAAAGCGAGTAAGCAATTGCTTACTCGTTTTTATTCTAAAATATTTTAATAAGTATATATCACTAATATCCGATTTTATTCTATTGTAGCACCAATAATTCCAGCATCATTACCTAGAATTGCTATTTTAATATTAATATGCTTTTTGGCTTTTTTATCTAACATTTTTTGAATTTTTTCTAATAATATATCTTTATAATATATAAATCCCCCTCCTATATCTATTGTGTCTACATCATATTTATTTAATAAAATAACTAATCCATCAGTTATATTTTCCACATATTCGTTTATTACGCTTTCTATTATTTTATTTTTAGGGTTTTTATTAATTATTTTCACTATCTCCTTTCCGCTAGTTTGCTCATCTAATTTTAATTTTTCCCTTATTTTATCTTTAAAAGCTTTCATTCCTGAATATTTTTCGAAGCATCCTTTTTTACCACAATTACAATATATTCCATTTTCTTTTAAAGTTATATGCCCAAACTCAAATTCAGACTTATTTTCACTTTTAAGTAATTTGTTATTTAAAAAAACTGCTCCTCCAATTCCTGTTCCAATTGTTAAAAATATTGCATCTTTCACTTCTTTTAAGCTTCCATATTTTTTTTCTGCAATGGCTGCACATTGTGAATCATTTCTAATTAAATATTTTATATTTTTCAAATTAGTTTTATTTTTTAAATTATTAATAATATCATAATTATCAAACTTTAAATTTGGAGATTGTATAATTTTATTATTATCTATTATTCCAGCAGAAGAAATTCCAATAATATTTATATTATATTTTTTTATAAATTCATTTATTTTTTTTAACAAATACTTTTCAATAAATTCTTCCAGATTTTCTTTATTTTCTTTTAAAATTCTTATTTCTTCTTTTTCTATTATTTCTCCATTTTCATTTACTATACCAATTCCAACATGACTTCCACCAATATCTACTCCTATTTTCATTTTACCTCCTTTTTGTTACAACGAAAATTTTTAAATTTACTAGTATTTACATTATAAGAATTTCACAAAACTTTATATATTAAAAAACTTCTAATGAAAATAAAATCATTAGAAGTTTTTTGTTACACTCCATATGCAGAGAATAAGAAGTTACCCATATATACTTGAACACATGGTACTAATACTACAATTACAAAGAATATTAATACTACACCAACTATTGCATATACAACTTCTGGTAAAGTTTTCATTATTTTTTCTAATGTATTATCTATATCAATATCCATATATTCAACAAGTTTCTCTATCATTTCTGTTAAATCTGTTTGCATACCTATTTTTAACATCTCTGTTTCCATGGCTGACGAAAAATTTGATTTTTCAAATGGTTCTATCCACGAATCACCAACTAAAACATTATTTATAGACGTTTCTATTATAGATAACATTACATAATTTTGTACTACGTTTTTACTTACTTCTAATGCTTCTTGAACTCTCATTCCATTTTTCAAATTTAATAGCATTGCCTTCATGAATCTTGAAAAATCTAAGGAATATATTAATTTACCAAATATAGGCATTGTATATTTAAAATAATGAAAATTATACTTTCCTTTTGGTGTATTTATATAAAATATTATTGCAGAAACTGCTATAACAATTAATCCCAAAGGTATATACCAATAAGCGATAAGCATATTTACAACTTTTTGAAACCATAAAGTTATTGCAGGTAATGTATCTTTTGTTCCTAATTCTTCAAAAACATTTTGGATTGCTGGAATTGCAAATAATGTTCCAACAAAAAGCATTACTATTAACAATGCAAATTGCACTAAATTTGGAATTAAAATACTCTTTAATTTTTTAGTAATTCTTTCTGAATCATCTAAATATTTTACAGCCTGTTTTAACGAATTTTCAAGTGATCCTGATAGCTCTCCAACCTTTATCATGTTTATATAAATATATGGAAATACATTTGAATAATACTCCATTGTTGTATACATATTTTCTCCAGATTCCACACCTGCTAATATATCTTCTAATATTCCTTTTAATGTTACATTTTCTGTACTTTTAATTATTGTGTTTAATGCATGTATATTATTAAAATTAGCCTTTTTTAATAGATAAAAATTTTGAGTAAATACAACTAAATCCCTAGATGTTATAGGCTCTGATTTTGCAATCGACAACATTATTTTTTCTTTTGTAGATAAACTTTTTGATTTACTTCTATTAATGTTTGTAGTTGTTATATTTTTCATTAATTCTTGAATATCTGTAACATTTTTCTTTTGTTGTCTACCTTGTTTCCTTTGATATGCAACTTGGTCTACAGATATAGGAGTTATATTATTATTTTTTAATTTTTTTATTAATGTTTGCTTGCTTATCTCTTCTACTTTATTTCTTACTATCAATCCATCTTTTGTCATAGCTCTATAATAATATATTGGCACGTGCTTACACCTCCTCTTATTCTATCCTTTTTTAATTTTTAATTGCATAATTGTTCTATTAAGTGTTTCTATATTTTTTTCTTCTATTTGTGATTTTGCTTGTTCAAGAGTTATTTTTTCATTTACAAATAATTCTGCAATAGAATTTATTAACCCTATACTTCCCTTATCTAAGTTACTTTGTATAGCATCTTCTATTTCTGAAACACTTATTTTTTCTTTTCTTATTATTCCTGCTACAATATTGTCAACAACCATTACTTCTGGCACTAAAACTAAATTTCCATCAATACCTGGTAGTAATCTTTGTGATACAACTAATTTTAGAACAGATGATAATAAGTATTTTATACTTGCCTGATCTCTAACTTCATAAAAGTTTATCATTCTATCTATTGTTTCTGCACAAGATTTTGTATGTAATGTCCCTACAACTAAATGTCCAGATTCTGCCATTTCTATTGCTGCTTCCATTGTTACTTTATCTCTTATCTCTCCAATTACTAATATATCACAGTCCTCTCTTAGTGAGTTTTTTACACCATCACTAAATGTTAAAACGTCTTTACCTTTTCCAACTTCTTTTTGTACAATTAAAGATTTTTTTGAATGATGTTTATATTCAATTGGGTTTTCTAGTGTTAATATTTTTCTATTTTGATTTTCATTTATATCATTTATTAAAGCATTTAATGTTGTTGTTTTTCCAGAGTTTGTTTTTCCTGTTACTAATATTAATCCTTGTGGTTGATAGGTCATTCTTCTTACTATATTTGGAACTCCTAATGATTCGTAAGATGGTAATTCATTTTTTATCAATCTCAAAGTACAAATAGTTGTATTATCTGCTAGCGAAATATTTACTCTTAAACGAATTCCTTTATACTCATATGAAGTATCTAATTTTCTTGTTGTTCTATATACTTCATCTGACTCCACATTTCCCTTTACTAAATAATCATATATATCAGCCATATCTTCTTCTGTTAATACTTCCATTTCTTCTATTGGTTGCAATTGTCTTCTAATTCTAAGTATTGGTTTATTAGTACTAATTAAATGTATATCTGAAGCATCTCTTGCAATAGCTTCATCTAATATTTTATTCATGTCAACCATATCTTTTCCTCCGTTTATTTATATTTTAATATATTAATAATTTTCTATTTAGTTCTTCTAAATTAGTTCTTCCCTCTATTACTTTTTGAATACCATCTATTACTAGTGGTTGATAATCTTCTTCTAATGCTTTTTTCATTATTTCAATACTAGATGCACCTTTCATTATTAATTCTTTTATATCATCAGTTATATCTAATATTTCAAAAATTCCCATTCTATCTAAATATCCTGTGTTATTACATTGCTTACAACCAACTGCATCGTAAGTAAATTTATCTTTTAAATCAAACTCACAATTGTACTTTTTACCTATTTCTTGTATAACTTTTATTTCTTCTTCTGTAAATGGTCTTTGTTTCATACAATTTGGACATAATTTTCTTATTAATCTTTGAGAAATTGTTGTAGCTAAAGTACTAGCTATATCATAATCTGACACTCCCATTTTTCTTAATCTTGTAATAACTTCTACACTATTTATTGTATGTATTGTTGATAATACATAATGTCCTGTTTGTCCAGCTTGTACTGCTATTTCTGCTGTTTCTTTATCTCTTATTTCTCCAACTAAAATTATATCTGGATCTTGTCTTAATACTGTTCTTAAAGATTCTGAAAATGTTATATTTTTATCTATTTCTATTTGATTTAATCCATCTATTCTTATTTCTACTGGATCTTCTATTGTTGTTATATTTATTTCTGGACTGTTTAAATAATCTATTATACTATATAATGTTGTTGTTTTACCTTCTCCTGTTGGTGCCGCCATAATTGTCATACTATTTCTTTTATTTATACTTTTCTTTAATCTTGCTTCTTCTGCTGGAAAACCTAACTCTAAAATATTTTTTATATCAGCATCTTTCTTTAATAATCTTAAAACAAATTTTTCTCCATACACATTCTTTTGTGATGATACACGAATATTGTAATCATCATATAACAAAATTCTACCATCTTGCGATTCTTGCTTTTCTTGATGCATATTAGATATAGCTTTTAACCTACCAATCATTTGTGCTTGTTTATCTTTTGAAATATTAGCAGCAGTATACAATTCTCCATCTATTCTATATCTAATTCTTACAGAATCTTGCATTGGTTCTATATGAATATCACTTGCTCTTTTTTCCATTCCTGTTTTTATTATATTATCTATCAATTCTGTAATTGTATTTCCTTGCCCTGATATATTTAAATTATCTGATGCTTCTCCTTCTGAAGACTTTAAATATTTTAATATATCACTTTCAAATGTTATATAAGAATCCATTATTAATCCTTTATTTAACATTAACAATCTAATTGTTTCCATTGCTTTATTATTAGATGTTTCTGAGAAACATATTTTTATTTTACCATTTTCTATATCAAATGGTATAGCTTTATTTTTCTTTGCAACTTCTAAAGAAATATAATCTGTAAGATTAAGTTTTATATCATATGGTTTTAAAATAATACCTTTTTCTCCTAATATATCCCCTATTGCTCTTATTAATACTTCTTCATCACAAGCTTTCAATACATATAATATATCTCCTAATCGCATATTAGGATGTTTTCTTTGATATTGTAATGCCTCCTCAATATTTTGTTCTGTTACAACGCCTCTTTTTACTAATTCTACTCCTATAGGTTGTCTTCTTCTTACATCCATAATATTACTTCCTTTCATACATTATCTATTTTTATTATACTTTACTTTTTTGAATTTTTCTTGTTTTTTTGCAAATTACATTTATTTACTATCTTTCCTATTATTTGGCAGTTTTTAATGTATAAACTGTTTCTTTCGTATTACCATTTATTGTTAATGTTACTTTTAATTTATAATTATTTGTATCACTTACATCTTCGAATTTACAATCATCTATATTACTGCAAATTTTTATTTTATTTAAATATATTGATTTATTTTTAAATGTATATTGTGTATATCCCGATTTAGGATTTGTTTCATCTTTATCATTAGCATTATAAAAAATCACATAATTATCATTCTCATCTGAATTTTGCGTATTACAATCATATATTATATTTGAAGCTTTATTCACCTCTTCTGTAATATAAGTATTAAATTTGGTTATTTCCTCCATTGAACTAGTATTACTTGATAACTTATTAATATTACCATAATAATATTTGGTTATTGTTGCTATTATTCCAACAATAATTGTCAATGCTATAACATATACTACTAAAGATGAAACTGTAATTCCTTTTTCTGATTTCATTTTATCTCCTTTAATTACTTAATATCCAAGTATATATTTCTAAGTTTTGTTCTTCCTTTCCGACTAAATATTTAACATTAACCGTTACTTTTTTTCCAACATGTTTATCTTCATCTGAATTCTTTTCTATATTCAATACATCTGTTTCATTTTTACAGCTTATAGATATTGTATATCCTTTTAAATTACTATATTTTTCTTCACTATAATTTTTTAAGCTTTCTTCTGAAATCTCATCAAATTGTGTTCCCTTTGCATGTTCTAATATATCTATTATTATTGATGTAGCTTGTTCTTTTCTTTCTACTTTCTTTGATTGAATATCTAAATTATATAAAATACTTGTTATTATGCTTACAAATATTATAATAATTATTATTGAAATTGATATATCTACTCCTGTAAAACCTTTTTCTGTTTTTAAATCCATATATTCTCCTTTATATTTAAGAAATTAAAAATGTAATTATTAAAAACACTATTATATTTGAAATACTTAAAAAATACCCTATTGGTAAATTTTCTGATATTTTGCTATTTTTTTCTTTACTTTTAATTTTATTAATTAAAATATATATTCCCATTGCAAACAACGAAATAATTATTGTATTTATAACAACATATTCTCCAGTAAATATTGCCATTAATACTAATATTGCTAAAATAGCAATTGTATAATTGTCTTTTTTATTTTTCTTTGACAATAGAAGTTGCAATAATATAAGTAAAGCATATATTGCTAAATATATAATATATCTATATATACTAACTTTTTCTATTATACATAGATATACTATATATAATACTGAAATTACGCCACCAAATATTAGTATAGATTTTTCTATTTTTCTATTTTCTTTATCTATTCCTGCAATTAAAAATATAAATGTTAAATATAGAGATATACAAATAAAATAAATGTATAAATTAATATTACTTTGTATATTTATATTTAATGATAATCCAAATAATAAAAATGTTAATCCTGACATAATTTCAAAAATTATATATCTTGGGCTTATTTTTTTACCACAATGTTTACATTTTCCTTTTAAAAATATATAACTTAAAATTGGAATCAACTCAAAAAAACCTAATTTCGAATTACAATTAGGGCAATATGAATGTGTATGTGTTATATCTTGTTTTTTTGGTATTCTATATGTTGCAAGTGTAAAAAAACTTCCAAATAATGTTCCAATTACAAATATTGTTATATATATTATTATATTCATTTATTTTCCTATCCTTTATAGAAATTTAGGCATATACATATAATGCATATGCCTTTTATTAAATTTCAATGATTATTCTGCATCTAACCAATCAGATAATCCACCATTTGCACTGATTGTTGCTTTTTGTACTTTTCCTGATTTTCCTGTATTTACTGTTGTTACAGTATTGTCTGTATCACTATAAGCATAATGTTTTGTATCTTTCATGTACTGAGCTTTATTCTTATCTTCTTTTAGCCAATCAAGGAATGTTAATGTTGTTGGTGTTGTAGCAACATATTTAGCATCCATATATGCTGTATAAGCAGCATTTAGGTCTAAAGCAGCAGCTTCTCTATCTTCTGCAATTTTTGTTTCTGCTACAGACTCTTGAGATCTTTTTAATAATCCATTATCACCTGTTAACATAGCGATTGATACACCTGCTAATATTAATAATACAATAATTGTGATTACTAAAGCAACTAAAGTAATACCTTTTTGATCTTTCATCATTTGAAATCCTCCTTCTTTAAAATTTTCTTTTGTGTATATTTATTTTAATAAATATAACCAAATTTTAATAAATTTTAACATCCTTTTAGTTTTTATTATTTTGTTCCCTTATCTGGAAATAATGTTTTATTTTCTGTTGTATTTGATGATGTTGAATCATTATTTTCCGTTGTATTAGAACTTGTACTTGAATTTGTTGTTGTTTGATTTCCAGCAGTTGTTTGACTATTATCTCCTGTTGTATTTTGTGTTTCTGATGGTGCCTGAGAAAACGGATTTGTTTTTCCTGGTTTGTAATCTTTAAACTTTTCATAATTATCTAAATCTGTTTCGTCTATTTCATATGTTAAGATTACTTGACTGTTTTCCGCATCTGCTGATTCTTGAATGGCTTTTTTTACTTCTTCTGTTTGAGAATATGAAACTTCTTGAGGTACAACTTTATTAGCTGGTACATAGTTATATAAAACTACACCTAATACCAATATTATTGCCAAGCATAATAATAATATAATTATTGTTTCTCTTATAATTGTTTTAGCCATTTTCAATTCCTTTCTAACTTATTTTATCTAACAGTATTTGTCGTTGTGTTTGTTGTTCCTGTTGAATTTGTAGTATTATTATTTGTTGTATTACTGTTCGTATTTGTTGTATTTGAATTTGTATTGTTTGTTGTTGTGTTATTAGCGTTACTGTTTATATTTGTTGATTGTACTACTTTTGATGAATCTATATTTATACTTATATCTTTACATGTAAATGTTCCCTTTAGGTTTTCTGTTCCATCATTTGGTTCTAATTTAAAATCTTCTATTTTAAACCCAAGTGAAGAATCATTTTCTATGTCATATATAAAATCTGCTATACCAACATATTGTCCAGTAACAGTAAATTGTAAATTATATAATCCTTGTGAACCTGTAGAACTATTTTTTAGTTCTATTCTCATAACCACACCTTCTTTTTTTGCATGATTACCTATCTGAGTCCATAAGTATTCTATTTCATATTTTTCGAATTTTGCTGATGATTTTACTTGTTCATCAGTGCTTAATGTAACTAAATTTTCGTAACTTTCTTTTTCTTTCTTTAATTCTTTAACACTTTTACTTATATTTGATAATTGTGTTGGATAATTTGAACTAACTAATTTTGAAGCTACTGCAATTTGATCATCTAATTCTTTATTTAATTCTTGTATTTGTTTAAATCCTAAAACCTTAAAATTTATTATTGTTATTCCACTATAGCACATATATACTGATATTGCTAATAATATTACTATTAAAACAGATATTAATAATTTTCTCATGGCAAATCTCCTTCTATTGTAACTTTTACTATTTTATCTTCTTTAACACCACTATTAGAAATTACATCTGTTAAAATATTTGCAGATTTAAGCTTAGCTTTAAAATATCCTATCTGCTCATATTTCTCTGCTTGTGCTTCTATAACAATATGTCTTTTAGTTGTGTTTTGAATAGAAGTAATTTGTACATCTTCTGGAATAACTGTCATTATTTCATATAATAAATTTGGTATAGAATTTCTACTTTGATTTATATCGTTTATTCTATCTGATAATTCTTGTAAATTCTGTATTAATTTTGTATATTCATTTTTTCTTGTTTTTAACTTTGTATCATCACTTTTAGCAAGTGAAATTTGAGAATTTGTATTTGTTATTAATCTTGCTATTTGTTCTTGTTTTTTATTTATTTGGTTTGTTAATAATGTTGAAAAAACACCAAATATTATTATAAATATTAAAATTCCTATTGCTGTTCTAAGTAAGTTATATTCTACTCCATCAAGCTTACCACTAAAATCAAAATTCAAATCCCATCCATTTTTCTTTTTTGATGTACCACTCTTTTTATTATCAGCTTTGTTTGTTTTTTCTGTTTTTGATGATGTTGTTATTGCAAGTTTATCGGCAAGTGTAGTTTTTTTAAAGTTCATTCCTTCAATTCCTTCATTTAGTCCTTGCAATGCTAATGATATTGCTGAATTTACTTCTATATAGTCTTTAATATTTGTTTCTTTAATTAATTTTTTAATAAAATATGGTTTTAATATTTCACATTTTACACTTGTTAAATATTCTTGAAAATACAAATCAATATTGTTAATTACAGATGCTGTACCTGTTATATATACTGTTTCTATTCTGTTTAAGCTCTCATTAATTATTTTTTGTACTCTTCCTACTATATTAAACAATGTAGGCATTATATCTTCTAGATGTCCTTGTGTATCTTCTCCTAATTCTTTTCCTTCAGCTGTATATATTGTAGTATTTTTACATATTTCATAAGATTTAGAAAAAGAATTTTCTTTAATATTTATTTTTTGTAAAATCTCTTCACTACCTTGATCTAATGTTTCTACATCATAAATTTTTTGATCTATTATTGTAGTTATTCGTGTTTTGTTTTCTATGTTTACTATTATTGAATTTTGTCTTGGTGCTATATCAGCAATGTTAGGAATAGTCATAGAAATTGGAGAAATATTTGTTAATCTGTATTTTGAAAAATCTTGTAATTTTTTATTAATTTCTATTTTATTTGCAGCAACATGTATTACTTTAATTTTTTCTTTATCATCAGTATTATTTACAAGTGCATATCTTTTTTCAAATACATTTGGATTATATCCTTTATCTGAACAATAAGATTCAAATTCTACCTCTATAGCTTTTTGTAAATCCTTTTTTGATAATAGTGAAAACATATTAAAATAAGTATACATTTCCTCAGATAAATTTACACTTATAGGTGTTTTATAACTATAAGTTTCTTCTATTATCTGATTTATAGCATTTGTTAAATTTTCATAGAATTTTATTCCAAATGACTCAATTTTTATATTATCATGATCTTTGGAAACTTTAGCATATTTAATTATATTTTCTTCTACATACAATCCTAAGCATTGAGCCATAATATTCTCCTTTTAAATTTACTACTAATATAATTTACAAAATATAAAAAACAATACTTGTATTTAATTTAAAATTTGTATATTTTTTCATTTTTTTGTAAAATTTACACACGTTTTGTATGATATTATTTTATTATTTTTTCTTCAAAAGTCAACATCTTTCACTAAACTGTAATACAAATGTAATAAGATTGTAACATTTAATTTTTTCTATGTAATTTACAAATAAAAAAGCCATCATTTGTCTCGTTTGGATATATTTTTATATACTTCTCATCTACCAAATAATTATTTAATTCATCTTGGTCTTTATTATCTTTATATTCACTTATTTCGAATTCCTTATTTTCATTTAAAAACTTTTCTATAATATTTTGGTTTTCTTCTTTGAAAATACTACAGGTAGAATATACCAATTCTCCACCTTTTTTTAAATATTTTGAACAAGTTTCTAAAATTTGCATTTGAATTTTTGTTATTTCATTAATATTTTCTTTTTGTCTCTGCCACTTTATATCTGGTTTTCTTCTTATTACTCCAATTCCTAAACACAATACATCTAATAAAATTTTATCAAATTTTTCAAAATATTCTTCCTTATATATTGTTGCATCATTTAAATAGGTCTCAATTATATTTATCCCTAACCTTTTATAATTTTGTTTTATCAAATTAAGTCTATGATTATATATATCCCACGCAATAATTTTTCCTTTATTATTCATTATTTCTGCTAAATGAGTGGTTTTTCCTCCTGGTGCGCTACAAGCATCTAAAACAAATTCATTTTCTAATGGATTTAAAACAATAGAAGCCATACCTGCTGATTCATCTTGTACTGTAAAATATCCATCTTTAAATAAATCCAAATTTTCTATGTCTTTTAGTCCATCTATTGTTATAAAATCATTTAATCTTCCATCCTGACAATTTATTTTTTTCTCTTTTAATTTTTCTTTTAATTCATTTTTTGTTGTTTTTAATCTGTTTATCCTTATACTTGTTTTTGGTTTTATATTAAAACTTTTGCAAATTTCCTCTGTTTCTTTTTCATTTTTTTCTTTTAGTAATTCCTCTACAATCCACTCTGGAGTTGATGTTGTTTTTGAAATTCTTTCTATGTTATTTTCTATTTTATTAAATTCTTTCATATCTTCTTTATCAACTTTTCTTAGGACTGCATTTACAAAATTACTACTACCTTTATGACCATATC
This sequence comes from uncultured Clostridia bacterium, assembly GCA_934133175.1. Taxonomy (GTDB): domain Bacteria; phylum Bacillota; class Clostridia; order TANB77; family CAG-508; genus CAG-269. The sequence goes on from CAKPAX010000020.1 coordinate 19,290, forward strand.
TTTTTGCTAAATTAACACTTTCGTTTACCGCTGCTGCTTTTGGAATTTTATCTAAAAATATTATTTGGTATATTCCCATTCTTAAAATATTTAAAATCCATGGTGATATTTTTTTCATTTTTATACTTGAACATTTCTTTATTATTTCATCAATTGTTAATTTCCAAGAAACAGTTCCATAAACTATTTCTGATATTAAACCTATATCTCTTGAATCTAAATTATTTTTGTTTTGTTTTATCATTTCATCTAAAGCTAAATTAGAATACGTTTCTTCTTTATCTATTTTATACAGAGTTTTTAATGCAACTTCTCTTGTTTTATCTATCATTTATTTTCTCCTTTATAATTTTGTCCAATTTTATAATATACAAATTATCTTTTGAATAATTATATTATTAAAAGAAAATATTTTCCATATATTTTGTATATTTTTTCAATTTTAGGAAAATATATTTTTAAAAGATTTTAGGAGGTATTTTATGGATATAGAAAAACATTTAATTGTTACAGGTTCTTCAAACGTTTCATGGAAGGATGCTATTGTAAAAACAATACGTGAAGCATCAAAAACAATCGATTATATATCATCTGTCAAAATTTTAGAACAAAGAGCAAATATAGATGGTGACAGAATTTCTGAATATTTTGTTGATATAGATTTAGGATTTATTTTAGATTTAAATAGAAAAAAATAGTTAGGAGGATTTATGAAACCATTAGATACAAAAAAAGGTTATCAAGAATATGTTGATAAAAAATCACCTAATTCACCTATATTAAAAAATTGCTTTAATGCATTTTGGGTTGGTGGTTTAATTTGTTCTATTGGACAAGTTATTTTATCAATTTGCAAGCAAAGAAGTTTAAGTGTCGAAACTTCTGGTACCATCGTTTCTATTATACTAATAGGCATTAGTGCATTTTTAACAGGATTAAATATATTCAATAAAATTGGAAAATTCGCAGGTGCAGGTTCTTTAGTTCCTATAACTGGATTTGCTAATTCTATCGTGGCTCCAGCTATGGAATATAAATCTGAAGGATATGTCATGGGAGTTGGTGGAAAAATGTTTACAGTTGCAGGTCCTGTTTTAGTATTTGGAATATCTGCTTCTATAATAGTTGGATTAATCTACTTAATATTTAATACCCAAGCAATAACTTTAGTTTAAGGAGATGATTTTATGCAAAAAATAGGAAAACAAACAATAAAATTTGATAATCCCCCAACAATAACTCAAACAGCAAGTATTGTAGGACCAAAAGAAACCGATGGGCCTCTTGCAAAATATTTTGATCAATGTTTAGAAGACGAATTTTGGGGTGAAAATAGCTGGGAAAAAGCTGAAAGTAAAATAATTAAAGAAACAGTCAATACATTAATTGCAAAATCTGGTATTCCATCAGAAAAAATAGATTATTGTTTTGCAGGAGATCTATTAAATCAATGTATTTCCTCAAGTTTTGGTTTAAGAGATTTAAATATTCCTTTCTTTGGAATATTTGGTGCATGTTCTACCTTTGTAGAAGGTATGAGTTTATCTGCAATTCTTGCAGAAGCAGGTATGGAAAATGTCATGTGTGCAGCATCTAGTCACTTTTGTAGTGCAGAAAAACAGTTTAGATTTCCTCTTGAATTAGGAAACCAAAGAACTCCTACCTCTCAATGGACTGTTACAGGAGCTGGTGCGGCATTAATTTCTAAAAATGGTTCAGGTCCTTATATAACACATATAACTCCTGGCAAAATAGTTGACATGGGAATTAAAGATGCTAACAATATGGGAGCAGCTATGGCTCCTGCCGCTTGTGATACTTTAATTACTCATTTAAAAGATACTGAAAGAAAGCCAAGTTATTATGATGCCATAATAACTGGAGATTTAGGACATGTTGGTAAATCTATTTTGATAGATTTAGCAGCATCAAAAGGTTATAATATAAAATCAAATTACAATGATTGTGGTGTATTAATATTTGACCAACAAAAACAGGATACTCATGCCGGTGGAAGTGGATGTGGATGTTGTGGAAGCGTATTTTCCGGATATTTCTTTAAACAATTACAAGATAAAAAATTAAAAAGAATTTTACTTATTGCAACAGGTGCTTTAACTAATTCTACTAGTAGTCAACAAGGTGAATCAATTCCTGGTATCGCTCATGCAATAAGTATAGAATTATAGTGAGGTGTTATTATGGAATTTTTACAAAGTTTTGATTGGATGCAACTTTTAAGATGTTTTGTAGTTGGTGGTCTAATTTGTGTTATAGGTCAAATTCTTATTGATAAAACAAAACTAACACCTGCAAGAATTTTAGTTTTATTTGTAACTACAGGAACTATTTTAGGTGGATTAGGAATTTATAAATATTTAGTAGATTTTGCTGGTGCTGGCGCTACTGTACCTTTAACAGGGTTTGGATATAATTTAGCCAAAGGTGCAATTGAAGGTGTTAAAGAATCAGGAATTGTTGGTGCATTTACAGGTGGAGTTAAAGCTTCTGCTGGTGGAATTGCTGCTGCTGTATTTTTTGGTTACATTGCTTCACTTATCTCAAAACCAAAAATGAAAAAACAATAAATTAAAACTAAATATTTTATTTTTACAAGTTATCAATAAAAAAATCTATATACTGTTTTGCAATGCCGCGTAGCGAGCAACCAGAGCGTTAGCGGAGGGCGAATGAAGCATCCTTCCTTAGAAAGGGATCCGAAGGATGCGACAACAAGGCATAAAAAACATTATATAGATTTTATATAAATATTATTAAGACTAACCAAAATATTTAGTTTTAATTTAAAAAAAATAGTATAGCTACAAACTATACTATTTTTCTGTTTTATTAAATTTCTATGCTTTTTTTGCAATTTCAGCAATTTCTGTGAAAGCTTTTGGATCACTAACTGCTATTTCAGCTAACATTTTTCTGTTTATTGTTACATTAGCTTTCTTTAATCCAGAGATTAATTTACTGTATGTTAATCCATTCATTCTTGCAGCAGCATTAATTCTTGTTATCCATAATTTTCTAAAATCACTCTTTTTATCTTTTCTTCCAACATAAGCATATGATAAAGATTTCATAACAGCTTGGTTAGCCATTCTAAATCTATAATGTTTTGCTCCATAATATCCTTTTGCTTGTTTTAAAACTTTTTTATGTCTTGCTCTTGTTGTTCTTGCTGTTTTTACTCTTGCCATTTATTTCACCTTCCTTATTATTTTTAATTAAATTCTAATTTCCATATGGTAATAATTTTTTTATTGTATTTTCGCAGCTCTTATCTGCATATTCAGATGCTCTGCTTGATAATTTTTGTCTTTTTGTTTTATTTGCTAATAAATGTCTTCTATTAGCTGATGTTCTTTTTACTTTTCCTGTTGCTGTTATTGAATATCTTTTTTTAGCAGCTTTGTTTGTTTTTAGTTTTGGCATAAGCCATCGCTCCTTTCATTTTATTGTATATATATTAAGCTTTTTTAGATAGCATAATAAACATATTTCTACCTTCTAATTTTGGTTTTTTCTCAACTACAGAAACATCTTCAAGTTCCTTAATAAATTTTTCTAATACATTTTCTCCTAATTTAACATTATTTACTTCTCTACCTTTAAATCTAACTGTAATTTTAACTTTATTTCCATCTTCTAAAAATTTTCTTGCATTTTTAGATTTAAAACCAAAATCATGTTCTTCTATATTAGGTGTAATTCTTATTTCTTTAATCTCTAAAACTTTTTGTTTTTTCTTAGCTTCTTTTTCCTTTTTTGCTTGCTCAAATTTATATTTTCCATAATTCATTATTTTGCAAACAGGTGGATTAACATTTGGTGCAACTAATACTAAATCTAACTTTTTATCTTCAGCTTTTTCTAAAGCTTCTTGTAAAGAAATAACTCCTAATTTTTCTCCTTCATCACTAATAAGTTGTACTTCTTTAGCTTTAATTTGACCATTAATTGGTAATTCTTGTTTTATATAAAACACCTCCATTAAAATAAAGATTGATTTTTTGTTACAAATCAATCTTACCCACTTTATTATAAAACAATATTTTATATTGAATTTAAAATCTAACCTTTTTCCTAATAGATAAGGTGAGAAGTGGATAACTTCTTCTTGCAACATATATGATTATATATTTCTTTTTGTATTTTGTCAATAGTTTACAATTAATTTTAATAAATTTGCTCAAAATACTTGTTTTTTTACTGTTTTTATAAGATAATATATATGTAATATTTTGTTTTGAAAGGATAATCAAATATGAAATACATAGACAAATTTTTGAAAAAATTAAATACAGATAGAAATACATTTGCAACATTTATTTTAACATTAGTTACAGTATATATAGCAATTGATAGAATAGTTGAAATATTATTTATGATATTTACAGGTGTTTCAATTTCTTATTGGGGACCAATTAAATACACTTTAGCGTTAGCTTGCCCTATTTTTGCGTTTTTATTTTCTGGAAACTCATCTTTTGCGAAAGCTAAAAATGTTAAAGTCACCTTATTCTATACCTTTATAATTGGTTTATATATAATTGCACTTTCAATGTTTGTACAATGGTTTAATCAAGGATGTTGGCTACTTTTAATGGCTGTGCCAAATTATGTTGAAATAGTAACTAATTTTTCCGAATTAATTAGACCTGCTTTTACTTCACTTGCCTTGTATTTACCATTAGTTACATTTTTCCCATTAATAAAATGGATTGTATTTGGTGTAAATGACAGTAAAGATATGATTCGTTCTGTTTGGGATTATGCTGGTATAAACTTAGCTGATAAAACCCAAGGACATGGTCCTTATACTTGTGAAGTCTTTTTATTTAAAGATAAGGAAAAAAATAAAAGTGTTACAATTTCAGAGGCTAATAGATTTCTATCATTATTAGTTTGTGGAGGTTCTGGTTCTGGAAAAACAGCATTAATTATTGAACCTATGATTGCAAGAGATATTGAGAAAAAACAATTTTTTAAAAATGTTTCTAAAGAATTAGGTTTTACTGCTTTAAAAACAAATATTGCAACCTTAGAATGTCCTTACTCTAATGAATATATAAATGAAAACTTTAATTTAAATATGATAAAACCAGCATTTGGTAAAGATACCCTTTACAAAGCTTTTATGAAAAAAATGATTTTATCAGATTCTTCTGAGATTGTTTATAGAAATTTAGGTCTTACATATTTTACACCAGATGTTGAAACAATCTCTCACATGATTGATGTTTGTGATAATTATCATATTAAATATAATATTATAGACCCTTCAAATCCATCTTCAATTGGTTTAAATCCATTTGTTTATGATGACCCTTCAAAAATTGCTGTAACAATCTCTTCTGTTATTAAAGGTATGTATAATGATGCACATGAAGAATTGGAAGAAGCTTACAGAGAAGATGTTACAATTCAAGCAATTGAAAATGTAACAATATTATTAAAAGAAATGTATCCAAGATTAAATGAAGGTGCATTACCAAATATAGAAGACTTATTAAAAATGCTTACAAATTTTGAATTAGTTGAAAAAATGTGTGAAATTTTAAAAACAAATGAAGAACTAGCAGAAAAATATAGTATACAATTATCTTATTTTAAAAATAACTTCTATAAAAATGGAAAAGGCAAAGAAGAAACAGAAAATTTTGTTTATTCTGCAATTACTCAACTTGACAATTTATTAAGAATCCCTGGTATAAAAAACATATTATGTAACAGACATAATAATATAAACTTTGATAATGCTTTAAAAAATGGTGAAATAACTTTTGTATGCACAAGAAGAGGAGATTTAGGTATGACTGGTCATAAAGCTTTTGGATCATTCTTCCTTTTAGCTATGCAAAATTCTGTACTAAGAAGACCTGGTAGTGAAAAAACAAGAATTCCTCATTTCCTTTATATTGATGAATTTTCAGATTTCATATCAAGATCAACAGAACCAATATTTACAATGTATCGTAAATATCGTGTAGGTACAGTTATAACAATACAAAGTTTAACACAACTAGAAAGTTCTACATCTAAATATAATTATAAATCAACTATTCTTTCTAACTGTGCCAATAAAATACTTACAGGTGGATCTACTCCAGAAGAACTTGATTGGTGGTCTACAGAACTTGGAGATAAAAGAGAATGGACTTACAAAAATAATATAGATGTTTCTAAACTAGAATATGATTCTAAATATTCAGATGTAAAATGGGCTTGGGTTAAAAACTTTCCACCTTCAAAATTAGCAAATATTAGATTTAAAATGTGCGTTTATAAAATTAAAGATGATTCTGGTAAAAACATTGTTGGTGAGGGTATGTTAAATTATTTAGATTCAAAATATAAGGAAGAACAAAAAGAAAAAATTTATGATTTTTCAAAATTTAATAGCAATATTATAGATGACTCAAATGATGATGATAAAAAGAATAAATTTGATTTAAAACATATTAGTTTTAAAGATGAAAGAGATGAAATAAACCCTGTTCAAACAGATAATACTGATGCTACATTTTTATTTGATAATGAAGATGCAATATCAATTAATTTAAAGAAAAAGAAATAAATCAAATTCCATATAAAAAATCGATACTTTTTAGTATCGATTTTTTATATTTTAAATCCTATTAATTGTAGTATTATCCCTGCTATTACACCTACACAATATAATAATATAACAATTTTTATATTTTCTTTAATATTTTTATTTGTTTTAAATAATACAGCAAGTCCAACTCCGGCTCCTACAAATAATCCCGCAAGCATTGCTGAAACAGAAATAACATTTTCTAAGTATAATTGAGTTAATATTACAGATGATGCACAATTTGGAATTAATCCTATTAAACCAGAAAGTATTGGTGCAAGAACTGGATTGCTAGATACAAATGTTGCTAAATTATCTTCACCTATAAAAAATATTAATGTATTTATTACAAATGTTATTAGAATTATAAATATAAAAATACTTAATGTATGTTTTAACGATGATTTTAGAATTCCTTCTTCACAATGACAATGTTCATGTTTGCATATATCTTCTATTTTATCTTCCTCATTTTCTTCTTTTTTATTGCTTATTAATCTAATTACTAAGTCAATTATAAATCCAGCAATTATTCCTACAACTAATTTTATTCCTAATATCTTTAATATAACATCAATTGAAACTGCTTCAGATAGTAGTATTGGTATCATTTCATCAGAAGTTGTTAAATAAATTGATATTAAAGTTCCTAATGTAATAACTCTTGCTGAATAAAAATTTGTTGCAGCAACAGAAAATCCACATTGTGGTAGTATTCCTAACAAACTTCCTATTAATGGTCCGAATTTGCCAGATTTTTCTATTGTTTCCTTTGTTTTATGACTTATTTTATGCTCTATATACTCCATAATTAAATATGTAATAAATAAAAATGGCAGTAACTTTATAGAATCTATTAATGTTTCTTGTATAACCTCTAACATTTTCTTCTCCTATTTTTAATTTTTGTACAAATATTATATTAACATATTTTTTTTTACTTTTCAAGTTAATGAGTATTAAAAGAATAAAAGCAGAAAATTTTAATTATTTTCTGCTTTTATTTTTAATATTTAATTAATTTATTTAAAATCTCCTTCTGTAACATCCTCTAAAGCTACCTGTTCTTCCATTGTTAGAAACATTTGGAGTTACACTTGCATTTAAAACCACATTTTCTGTATTTGAGGAATTACAATTGCAACAACATTCATCATCAATAATATTATCATCATCTTCTTCGTTAGCACTTCTTGAACAGTTACTACTTATTGTTAATAAATCATTCGAATTACCATTTCCACAATTACTGCTTATTGTTAATAAATTTGTTCCATTATCATTATTCTCTTGATTATTACATCTACATCTGCAACAATCATTTCTGTCATCAAATATTCCTCTTAATTTACAAGCTAATTTAACTAATAATGCTGTTATATATGCAATTATTGAATATACTATAGTTGCTACAATTGCATATACCAATTGTGCTGTTGTTGCGACTGCAAAAGATACTATTAAATATATTGCAAAAAAAGTAACAGCCACTAATAATGGATTCTTTAAAATTTTTTGTAATACTACAGCTAATATTATTGTAGCTAATGGTAAAGCAAAAAATATAAGTAAATTAATATTCATAATCTTTTTCTCCTTTTTAGTTTAATTTACTATATTTTATGCTTTTTGCATTTTTATGTTACTATATGTTATTCATACTCTACATTTACTAAAAAAAGACCTTGTGGAGGAAGTGTTTTGCCTGCATTTTCTCTTCTCTGTTCTTTTATTATATTCAAAATTTCTTCTGGTTGTATTTTTCCTAATCCAACATCAACTAGTGTTCCAGCAATAATTCGTACCATATTATACAAAAAGCCATTACCTGTAAGTTCTATATAAACTCTTTCATTTTCATCATATACTTTTGCTTTGTATATTGTTCTAACACTACTTTTACTACTTGTTCCGCTTGCTTTAAATGCTTTAAAATCATGTTCACCTTCAAAATATTTTACTGCTTCTTTCATTTTATCAACATCTAATTTTTGATTTATATGACATTCTAAATTTCTATATATTGCTGATGGAAATTTACCATTATTAATTACATATCTATAAGTTTTCTTTTTACATGTTAATCTACTGTGAAACCTTTCATCTACTTCTTCTGCATCTTTTATAACAATAGATTTTTTTAATCTTGAATTTATTGCAATTGCCATTTTTTCTATTGGAATATTTGAATTTGTTTTAAAATTTGCTACTTGTCCTAATGCATGAACTCCTGCATCAGTTCTCCCTGAAGCATTTAATTCAATATTTTCTTCTCCTGTTATTTCGCTTATTGCTCTTTCTATTGTTCCTTGAATATTTAATTTATTAGGTTGTTTTTGCCAACCATTAAATTCCTTTCCATCATATTCTATTATTAATTTGATATTTCTCATTTTTTCTCCCTGTAAAAATATAACTGTACTAAATTAAAATACTTTTTAACTTAGAACAGTTTATATTTTGATTATTTATTTTCTTCTTTTTGTTTTTTGTCATCTACATTATTTTTATTTTTAAATTTATCTTTTATCTTTTTTAACTTTTCTTTACTTTTACTTTTATCTTGAACTAATCTCTTTGTTACAATATTAGTAATTAATATTTTCTTTAACGTATCTTCCCTAACATCTGCAATTAATGTCCCATCTTTTGCAACAGAAATTTTTCCAGTTTCTTCTGATACAACAACTGCAATACTATCAGATTCTTTAGATATTCCTATTGCTGCTCTATGTCTTGTTCCTAATTCTTTTGCAATATCTTTATCTCCTGCAAGTGGAAGCATACATGCAGCTGCTGCAATTTTGTTTTTACTTATTATAACTGCTCCATCGTGTAATGGTGTTTTAGGCACAAATATATTTACTAATAATTGAGGAGATATTTGTGAATCCATTATAACTCCTGTTGAAATTATATCTTTAATTTCTATATCTCTTTCTATAACAATTAATGCACCAGTCTTTTCTTTTGCAAGTTCTGTTACAGCAATCACTATTTTATATATGTCTTCCTTGGTTTTTGTTGCAATATCTTTATCTAGTCCAAAAAATTTAGTAAATTTATTGGTTCCTAATTGTTCTAATGCTCTTCTTAATTCTGGTTGAAAAATTATAAATATCAGTATTATTCCCCAATTCATTACTGTTGATAATATATAATTTAATATATTTAAATTTAGAAGTGAACTTAATGCTGTTGCAATTATTAAAAATGCTATTCCTTTAACTAATTGCCAAGCTCTTGAATCTTTTACTATTTTTAGCAAATGATATCCTAAAAATATAACAATTGATATATCTAATATTAAAGAAACTAATTTTATTGGATATTCTTGTAATGTTTGAATATATGTTAGTACTTTTTGCTCATAAAAAGTAGAAATTATATTATTTATATCTATCATATTTTTTACCTCTTTTTTACATTTATCCAAATATTATAGCAAATATTAATGTTGAACATGTCGCTACAACCATTAATATAGCTAAAAATAGTGCCATTCCTTTAACAAAAATTTGACCTTTATCTACATGTTTTGTTGTTTTTACTTTTTCTTGTTTTTCTTTATCTTTTTTCATAAATCTACCTCCTAAAAGTTTTACCTCTTATATTATATCATACTAATCTTTCATTTCAACAATTTTTGCAAATTATTATTTTGTAATTTTCTCCATTATTTTATTATATCTATAATAGTCTTTGGTATTTCCTGTTCTTGTTTTGATATCTTAAATATATTCAATATTTCATCATATTTATTAGTTTCAGCTATTTTTTGATTTGAATATACCGTTGCTAATATATCTCCATTTTTTACTTCATCAGCTATTTTTTTATTCAAGATAATTCCTACGGTATTATCAATATTATCTTCTTTTCTTATTCTTCCAGCTCCTAAACCACATGCAAATTTTCCAATTTGTTCTGCATTTATTTCTTTAACATATCCATCTTTTTTAGATATTACTGGAGTTATATATTTTGCTTTTTCAAACTTTTCAGTATTTTCTAAGTAGGCTATATCTCCGCA
>CAKPAX010000021.1 GCA_934133175.1 uncultured Clostridia bacterium
AGTATCACTTAATATAAAAAGACTTACTGAAATCGGATGTTATAGAGGATTAAGACATAGAAGAGGTCTTCCAGTAAGAGGACAAAGAACAAAAACTAATGCTCGTACAAGAAAAGGTCCAAGAAAATTAGTAAGTAGATCAAAGAAAGATGTAAAATAAGACTTTTAAAACAGTGTAAAACTGTTATATAAGGAGGGAAATAAGAACAATGGCTAACAAAAATGTTGCAAAAAAACCAGTAGCTAGAAGAAATAGAAAAAACATCGATAAAGGTGCTGCACATATTCATTCTAGTTTCAATAATACAATAGTAACAATAACAGATACAAACGGAAATACAATTTCATGGGGAAGTGCTGGAGGACAAGGTTTCAAAGGTTCAAGAAAAAGCACACCATTCGCAGCTGGAGAAGTTGCTGAAAAAGCAGCTAAAGAAGCTATGGAACATGGATTAAAAACAGTTGAAGTATATGTTAAAGGTCCAGGAGCAGGTAGAGAATCAGCAATAAGATCTTTACAAGCTGCAGGATTAGAAATCAGTAGCATCAAAGATGTTACACCAATCCCACATAACGGATGTAGACCACCAAAAAGAAGAAGAGTATAATTTTTTATACTTAGGTGGATTATAAAAAGAAATTTAAAATTAAGAATATAAATAAAATATAATGAAAGAGGTGTAAAAGATGGCACGTTATACAGACGAACAATGTCGTATTTGCCGTAGAGAAGGACAAAAATTGTTCTTAAAAGGTTCAAGATGTTATTCTGATAAATGTAGTATCTCTAGAAGAAATTACGCTCCAGGACAACATGGACAAAAAAGAGCAAAATTATCTGAATACGGTACTCAATTAAGAGAAAAACAAAAAACAAAATCATATTATGGAGTTGGAGAAAAACAATTTAGAAAATACTTTGATATGGCTTCAAATAAAAAAGGTGTAACTGGTGAAAACTTATTACAAATATTAGAAAGTAGATTAGATAATGTTGTTTACAGATTAGGATTTGGAACATCAAGAGCTCAAGCAAGACAATTTGTAAACCATGGTTTATTTGCTGTTAATGGAAAAAGAGTTGATATTGCATCATACTTAGTAAAAGCTGGAGATGAAATTTCTGTAAGAGAAATTAAAAAAGATAATCCAACAATAAAAGCAAATGTTGAAGAAAACAAAGCAAGACCAGTTCCAGAATGGTTAGAAAAAAATAGTGAAACTTTGAGTGGAAAAGTTGTTAGATTGGCATCTAGAGAAGATGTTGATATTCCAATAGAAGAACATTTAATAGTAGAGCTTTACTCAAAATAATATTTTTTATATATATTTTATATATTTTTTATATATATTAGGAGGGAAAAATGATAGAATTTGAAAAGCCAAATATTGAATGTCTAGAAGTAGATGATGCTAAAAATTACGCAAAATTTGTATGTGAACCATTAGAAAGAGGTTATGGAGTAACAATCGGTAATTCTTTAAGAAGAATATTACTTTCATCACTTCCTGGTTGTGCTATAACAAGCGTAAAGATAGATGGAGCATTACACGAATTTTCATGCATACCAAATGTAGTAGAAGATGTACCAGAGATAATAGTTAATTTAAAAGGTGTAAGACTAAAATTTGATCAAAATGAAGAAAAAATATTAAGAATTGACTTTAAAGGTGCAGGAGAAGTTACTGCAGGTGACATCATAACAGATGGAACAGTAGAAATATTAAATCCTGATTTACATATAGCTACAGTATCTGATGATGGACATCTTGTTATGGAAATGACAGCAGATATGGGTAGAGGATATAATTCAGCTGAAAAAAATAAAAAGCCAGATCAAGATATATCTGTACTTCCAATTGATTCAATTTACACACCTGTAAAGAAAGTAAATTATCAAGTTGAAAATACAAGAGTTGGTCAAATGGTAGATTATGATAAGCTAGTTATAGAGGTATGGACAGATGGAAGTTTAAAAGCTTTTGAAGCATTAAGTTTAGCTGCAAAAGTAATGACAGGCCACTTAGAATTGTTTATAGATTTATCAGAAGCAACTAAAAATACACAAGTAATGGTTGAAAAAGAAGAGTCTAAAAAAGAAAAAGTTCTAGAAATGTCTATAGAAGAGTTAGAATTATCAGTTAGATCATTTAACTGCTTAAAAAGAGCTGGTATAGCTACAGTTGAAGATTTAGCAAATAAATCTGAAACAGATATGATGAAAGTTAGAAATTTAGGTAAAAAATCTTTAGATGAAGTAACAAATAAATTACATTCTTTAGGATTAGATTTTGCCCAAGAAGAAGATTAATTAAATGAAAAATATTAAGGAAGGTGAAAACATTGGCAACAAATAGAAAATTAGGTAGAACTACTGATATAAGACTTGCTATGCTAAGAACATTAACTACTGATTTACTTGTACATGGTAAAATTGAAACAACTTTACCAAGAGCAAAAGAAGTTAAATCAATAGCTGATAGTATAATTGCATTAGCAATAAAAGAAAAAGATAATTTCGAAATGGTAGATAAAAAAATCGTTAAAGCTAAACTAGATTCTAAAGGTAATAAAGTTACAGAATTAGTAAAAAGCAAAAACGGTAAAGAATACTTAAAAGTAGTAAAAGAAGAAGTTACAGAAAAAAGACAAAAAGATATGCCATCAAGATTAAATGCTAGAAGAAAAATAATGAGAAAAACAAACAAAATAGTAGATAGCGAAGGTAATAAAATAGATTTACCATCAAAATTATTCAATGAAATAGCTCCAAAATATGAAGGTAGAGTTGGAGGATATACAAGAATAATTAAAGCTGGTCCAAGAAGAGGAGACGGAGCTGAAGTTGCTATATTACAATTAGTTTAATATACAGAAAAGAAAACCTATATTAGTTAGGTTTCTTTTTTTTGCCTTATGCTATTTACTTGAAAATAAATTGTTTTTATGATATTATTCAAAAAATAATGGGAAGTATAAGTTTGGGAGGCAATAAAATGTCATATATAGAATTTAAAAATGTTATAAAGGAATATACAATGGGAGAAGTAAAAATTAAAGCATTGAATAATACTAATTTTAAAATTGAAAAAGGAGAACTTGTAGTAATTGTTGGACCAAGTGGAGCAGGAAAAACTACTGCTCTTAATATTTTAGGAGGGATGGATACAACAACTTCAGGAAAAGTAATTGTAGATCATAAAGAAATAACAAGTTTAAATAATAAGCAATTGATAGAATATAGAAGAAATGATATAGGATTTGTATTTCAATTTTATAATTTAGTTCAAAATTTGACAGCAAAAGAAAATGTAGAATTAGCAACTCAAATTTGTTCAGATGCATTAAATATTGATGAAATTTTAGATAAGGTAGGTTTGACTAATAGAAAAGATAATTTTCCATCACAATTATCTGGCGGTGAACAACAAAGAGTAGCAATAGCAAGAGCTATTGCCAAAAATCCTAAGTTATTACTATGTGATGAACCAACAGGAGCATTAGATTATAAAACAGGTAAGAGTATATTAAAGTTGTTGCAAAATATGTCTAAAAAAGAAAAAATGACAGTAATTATAATTACTCATAATGGTGCAATTGCACCTATGGCTGATAAAGTAATCCATTTTAAAAATGGTACAGCAGAAGAGATTGTAGAAAACAAAAATCCAATATCAATAGATGATATAGAATGGTAAATTTTTAGAAAGGAAGTTTTCATGAAAAAGTCATTAATAAAAAATAATTTTAAAACAATTCTAAAAACCAGAAGACGATTTATATCTATGCTTGTTATGGCGTTTTTAGGTGTTGGATTTTATTCTGGTTTAGTTGCAACAAGTCCAGATATGCAAGATAGTTTGGATAAATATTGTGATAAAAGTAAAATGTATGACATAAAAATTGTTTCAACATTAGGATTAACAGATGAAGACGTAAATGCAATAAAAGAAATAGATGGAGTAAATGATGCGTATGGACTTCAAACAAAAGATTCTATGGCAATAATAGATGATAAAGATAGTCCTTGTAAAGTTATAGAATATAATGAAAATATAAATGTTCCGGCAGTAATAGCAGGAAAATTACCACAAAATTCTAATGAATGTTTATTAGATAAAAAATATGTAAATACTAACAATATAGAAGACTATATAGAAAAAACTATAGTTTTACAAAATGAAGATAAAGATGAAAATGATAACGAAATCTTTACTCAAAAAGAATTTAAAATTACAGGAATTGCAGAATCATCATTGTACATATCAAGTCAAAGAGGAAATACATCAATAGGAAATGGAAATTTATCTTTTTATATATATGTAAAAGATGATGTAATAAAATTGGATTATTATACAGAAATGGGAGTAATTGTAAAAAATACAGAAGAAATAGTTACTAATAGCGAAGAATATTTAGAAAAAATAAATCCTGTAATAAAAGAAATTGATAATATAAAGGAGAAAAGAGAAGAAGCTAGATATAATACTTTAGTGGATAAGGCAAATCAAAAATTATTAGATGCTAAGGACGAATATAATAAAAATAAATTAGATGTAGATAATAAATTAAACAGTGCCCAGAAAAAAATAGACGATGCCAAAGACGTTATACAAAAATCAGAAGAAAAATTAAATAAATCAGAAAAAGAACTTAATTCAAAAGAAGTAAATGCGAATAAGAAATTCGAAGATGCAGAAAATAAATTAAAATTAGCAGAAAAGCAAATTATCGAAAATGAAGAAAAATTAAAAACTGCAAAAGAGGAATTTGAAAAAAACGAAAAAACTGCAAATGAATCATTAAAAAAATTAAATGAACAAATAACAACATTAACCACAAATATAAATAAATTGCAAACACAAAAAGAAACAATGATTTCAAATGGCTTAGATACAACAAAAATAGATACAGAAATTGTAAAATTACAAACAACATTAAAAACTTTAAATAAAACAAAAATAGAATCAGAGGCAAAATTAAAAAAAGCTAAAAAAGAAATTGAAGAAAATGAAAATAAAATAATAGTAGCAAAAGGAACATTAAAAAATCAGAAAAGCACATTACAAACAGAAAAAACAAATGCATATAACAAAATAAAAAAAGCTAGAGCAGATATAAAATCAGGAAAAGAAAAATTACAGAAATCAAAGACAGAATTAGAAGAAAAAGAAGAGGAATTTATAAAAAATAAGAATGAAGCAGAAAATAAATTAAATGAAGCCCAAGAAAAATTAAATGATGCAGAAGATGAAATTGGAAAAATAGAAAAAGCAAAATGGTATGTTCAAGATAGATTAGATAATTCCGGATATTCTAATATATTTGATGCAATAAAAACAATGTCTAATATATCAAAAATGTTTCCTGTTATATTTTATTTTGTTGCTGTTCTTATAAGTTTGACATCAATGACAAGAATGATAGAAGAAGAAAGAATAGAGATAGGAACACTAAAATCATTAGGGTATAATAATTTGCAGATTGTTTCTAAATATATAATATATGCTTTTTTTGCATGTGTATTTGGTGGTATTATAGGCATGTCGGTAGGGTTTTATCTATTACCAAATATTGTTTGGATTTTATATTCAATGATTTATACAATGCCAGAATTTTATACAACATACAGATTAGGAATAGGATTAATGGGAACATTAATTGCGTTTATATGTATATGTGGTGTAACTGTTTTTGTTGCATATGGTGAATTAAAACAGATGCCATCAGTATTAATGAGACCTAAAGTACCTAAAAAACGGAAAAAGGATACTTTTAGAAAGAATAACATTTATATGGAAAAGACTAAATTTTTCTAAAAAGGTTACAATAAGAAATATATTTAGATATAAAAAAAGAGCAATAATGACAATTGTGGGAATTGCAGGTTGTACAGGATTAATGCTTACAGGCTTTGGTATAAGAGATTCTGTTATGGATATACCAACAGTACAATTTGAAGATATTTTTAAATATGAAATAACAGTTGCTATCTCAAAGACAGACCAGATATCCAAATTAGAAGAATATTTAAACAGCAATGAAAATATAGAAAATTATTGTAAAACATATACATCAACTGGAAAAATAAAACAAAATGATAATAATTATGATATTACAATGATT
The DNA here is from genome assembly GCA_934133175.1 of uncultured Clostridia bacterium. Lineage (GTDB taxonomy): Bacteria > Bacillota > Clostridia > TANB77 > CAG-508 > CAG-269. Next base: position 6,128 of record CAKPAX010000021.1, read on the forward strand.
GTTCCAGGGGATAGTGATACTTTTAATAATATATGTAATATGGCAAATGCAGAAACAAAAGAAGAACTAAAATTAAGCAATAATGGAGTAATTATAACTGACAAAATAGCTGAGATGTTAAATGTAAAACAAGGTGATGAAGTAACATTTATAGATAGTGAAAATGTAGAATATAAAGTAAAAATAGATGCAATAACTAGAAATTATGTATCACATTATATTTATATGTCAAAGGATTATTTTGAAAAGAATATTAAAAATTACAAGACAAATATGATTTATATAAATACTAAAGAGGTAAGTGAACAAGTTCAAGATAATATATCAAAAGAAATGTTGGATATAGATAATGTTGTATCTGTTACTGTAATGCCAACACTTATAAAATCAGTTAGTGATATGCTAAATACAATGAATTATGTTGTTGTTGTATTAATTGTATCATCAGCATTGTTAGCATTTGTAGTATTATATAATTTGGCTAATGTAAATATTGGTGAAAGACAAAGAGAAATAGCTACATTAAAAGTATTAGGATTTTATGACAAAGAAGTTGATAATTATATAAATAAAGAAAATATAATATTTACAATAGTAGGTGTTATTTTAGGATTAGGATTTGGAGTAATATTAACTAATAGTATAATTGCTAGTATAGAAATAGATATGTTGAAATTTATGAGACATATAAATCTATTAAGTTACGTGTATTCTGCAATAATAACAATACTCTTCTCTTTAACAGTAAATATGATAATACATTTTATCTTGAAAAAAATAGATATGATAGAAAGCTTAAAAAGTGTAGAATAAAATAAAAACTTGAAATTCATTAAAAATGTCTTTCAAGTTTTTATTATTTTTGGTATGATAAAAAAGTTTTTTGAAAAATTCTAATAAATCACAAATAAAAAAATTTTTCATATAATGCTATATAGGAGGCAAAAGATGGCAAGTTTTATATTTAATGCAATACTTTGGACATTGGCTTTATATGGTTTATTTGAAATTATAAAAACAATTATATATATTTTTACATATACAAATTTAAAATCAGATGGAATATATTTTATAATTGCAGTAAAAAATCAAGAAAATAAAATAGAAGGATTTTTACGTTCAATAATATTTAAGGTACTTTATGGAAAGGAAGAATATATAAAAGATATAATTGTAGCAGATTTAGATTCAAATGATAATACCAAAGAAATTGTTAAAAAGTTATCACAAGATTATAAATGTATTAATGTTGTTAGTTGGAAAGAATGTAAGGATATTATAGACAATATTGATGAAAACTAAAAACTAAATACATTATAAAAATTTTCAAATGTATAACCATTTGATTTTAAATATTCAATTGAGTCTTTTAACGCAGTTGAAGAATTGCTTACATCCTTTGTGTCATGCATTAAAATAACAAGAGTACCTTTATTTTTTGATGTAGTTTTTAAATTTTGCAATAATTCATATTTGTTATATTTTTTCATTGAATCATTATTTAAACAATTCCAATCTATATAAGTATAATTCATATTACTAAGTAATTTTACAGCTTGTTTCTTTTCGTTTTTATTAATAGGAGCCATATAACCATTAGGAAATCTAAAAATATGTGAACAATAATTTTGGGCTCCTATAGCATTAGAAATAGCTAAATCTGTTTTTGTAATTTCATCAATAAAACTAGAACTACTTTTATATAAATTATTATTGTTATGATCATATCCGTGGTTAGCTATATAATGACCTTCTTCATAGGCTCTTTTTACTACATTAGGATATTTTTCTACATATTTTCCAATAACAAAAAAACTTGCTTTTACATTTTCTTCTTTTAATATATCTAAAACAATAGGAGTAACATTATCATTAGGTCCATCATCAAAAGTTAAATAAGCTATTTTTTCGGTACTATTAGTAAGTGATGAAATTTTATTTAAATTATCATTAGAGATAATTGTTTGTGAAGATGTTGGAATTGTTTTATTTACATTTAAAAAAAGTAGTACAATTAATATAGTGCAAAAAATAATTATTAGAGAAATAGTTATAATGCTTTTCTTTTTTATAAAAATAAATTTCATATAATCACCATTGGTTAATTATATGTGGATTATTAATAATTATAATTATAGCAATAAGAAAAAAATAAAATTGCTTTAAATTTGCATAGTTTTATGATAAAATTAAGCAATATAAAATAAAAGAAAAGAGGCATATTTTGGAACTAAAAGGACAAGTAGTAGATATAATATATCAAAATGAAATTAATAGTTATATGATAGCAACATTCGAAATGGAGGATGAAATTACAACAATAGTTGGATATCTTCCATTTATTAATAGTGGAGATATGTTAAAAGTAGTTGGAAAATATGTAGAACATAAAGAATATGGATTACAATTTAAAGTAGATACGTTTGAAAAATTAATGCCAGAAACAGTAGCAGGCTTAGAAAAATATCTAGCAAATGGAAATATAAAAGGAGTAGGCCCTGCAACTGCCAAAAAAATTGTTGAGCTATTTGGAAAAGAAACTGTACATGTTTTAAAATTTGAACCTGATAAATTATCAAGAATTAAAGGAATATCAAAAGCAAAAGCACAAGAAATATCAGAAAGCTTTGTAGAAAATTGGGAAGTATGGCAAATTGTAGGATTTTTAGAAAAATTTGGAATAGGTGCTGAAAATGCCAAAAAAGTTTATGATATGTTTGGAGTAAATGCAATAGATGAAATAGAGTCTAATCCATATATATTAATTGATATTGCAAGAGGAGTGGATTTTAATCAAATAGATAAAATGGCATTAGATTTAGGTATTGATTACACTAATAGTAAAAGAGTTAAAAGTGGTATTAAATATGCATTAATACGTTCAACATATAATGGACACTGCTGTGTTTTAAAACAAAACTTATTGGATTTTGTAAAACAATTATTAAATGTTGATGAAGATATAATAGATGATAATATAATAAAATTAAAAGTTGATGATGAAATTGTTATAGAGATTAGAGATAATGGACAAGAATGGATATATTTATATAATTTTTATAAATCAGAAGAAGATGTTGCAAGATTAATATTAAAATTAGATAATTATAAAAATGTAAAGAAAATTAGAAATATAGAAGCGGAACTAAATAAAGCGGAAAAAAATATAGACATATATTTGTCAGATAAACAAAAAGATACTATAAAAGCAATAAATGATAATAATGTAACAATAATAACAGGAGGACCAGGAACTGGTAAAACAACAGTAATAAAGACAATAATTGATATATATAAACAAAAAAAATATAAAACAGTACTATGTGCTCCTACTGGAAGAGCTGCTAAAAGAATGACAGAAACTACAGGAGAAGAGGCAAGTACATTACATAGATTATTAGAAATAAGAAAAATAAATGATGATTATTTAAAAAAACAAGATAATGAATATGAAGGAATGCCAATAGATGCAGACTTAATAATTGTAGATGAGTTATCAATGGTAGATATATTTTTAATGAGATATTTATTAAAATGTATATATCCAGGAACTAAATTAGTACTAGTAGGAGATAGTGACCAATTATCATCAGTAGGTCCAGGAAATGTTTTAAAAGATTTAATATTATCTGGGAAAATTACTACTGTACATTTAGACAAAATTTTTAGACAAGCTGCTAAAAGTAAAATAATTTTAAATGCACATAGAGTAAATAGCGGAATGAAATTTTTAAGTAAAGAGGAAGATACAGAAGAAACTAAAGAAGACTTTTTCTTTATAAAAGAAAGTTCACAAGAAGCAATGTTAAATCAAGTAATTTCATTATGTACAGGTAGACTAAAGAAATTTGGAGATTATGATTTTTTCTCAAATATTCAAGTTCTAACACCAACTAAAAAAGGAATGTTAGGAACTAAAGAGTTAAACAAAGCTTTGCAACAAGTTTTAAATCCACATAGAGATGGAGAAAACGAAAAGTCAAGCCTGGGAAGTGTATATAGAGTACAAGACAGAGTGATGCAAATAAAAAACAATTATGATATGCAATGGGAAAAGCAAAATGGAGAATTAGGAACAGGTGTGTTTAATGGAGAAATGGGAACAATTCTAGAAATTGATGATAAAAATAAATGTGTTCAAATAAAATTTGATGATGAAAAAACAAGTTGGTATGAGTATTCTGAATTAGATCAAATTGAACATAGTTATAGTATAACAATTCATAAAGCACAAGGTAGTGAATTTGATGTTGTTATAATGCCAATTGCACAGTCTGCTCCTATGTTACTTACAAGAAATCTTTTATATACAGGAATAACAAGAGCTAAGAAACTTCTAATAATTATAAGTACAGATAAAATTATTGATTTTATGATTCAAAACATTGATAGTAAAAAAAGAAATACGGGATTAGAATATAAAATAAGAATGCTTGAAAAAATATAAAATATAGAGGTGATAATATATTAAATAAAATTTTAGATCTAATATATCCACAAGTATGCGGGATTTGTGGAAAAATAGCCCCAAATTCACTATGCAACAAATGTGAAATTAAGTTAAAAAAACATTTTGAAATTCAAATAGATAATTATGAAGATTTTGATACATATTATGATAAACATATATATTTTTTTCAATATGAAGGAATTATAAGAAAATTATTATTAAATTATAAATTTAACGAAAAATCATATTTATATAGAAGTTTTGTGAATTTTTTGTTAAAACAACAAAAAATTTTTGAAATTATAAAAACTTATGATATAATACTTCCAGTACCAATTAGTAAAAAAAGATACAAGCAAAGAGGGTATAACCAAACAGAGTTAATTGCTAGGGAAATAAGAAAAAAAACAGATATTGAACTAGTAACAAATTGTTTGTATAAAGAGAAAAATAATGTACCGCAAAGTACATTAAATAAAGAAGATAGAATTGAAAATGTAAAAAATGCATACATAATTAAAAATTCAAAAATAATAAAAGATAAAAGAGTAATAATATTTGATGATATTTATACAACTGGAAGTACAGTAAATGAATGTAGTAAATTATTAAAACAAAATAATGTAAAAGAAATTTTAGTAATGACAATTGCAAAAGATTAAAAATAAAACAAAGGAGAAAAATTAATGGAAGATTTAGTTGAAAGTATTTTAGATTATGTAAGATCAGATTATACAGATTATGCAATAATGATAAATGGTGAATGGGGTTCTGGAAAAACTCATTTTTGGAATCACAAAATAAAAAATAAGATAGAATCAATGCAATTAAATGGAAAAAAATTCACTACTATATACATGTCCTTATATGGAATATCAAATCTAGAAGATATAAGTAAAAAAATATTTATAGAAACAACTCAACTAATGGATAAAAACCTAAGAAAATATATGAACTCTAATGGAATATCAAGTATACCAGAATATGCAAAAACTGGAATAGATATGGCAAATTTTTTTGGAGTTTCACAAAATGGCGAAAGATTAGATTATTCCGAATTCTTTTCAACAGATGACAAAGTTTTATGCTTTGATGACCTAGAAAGAGCTAATGTAGATGTTATAGATATTTTAGGATATATTAATAACTTTGTTGAACATGACCATATAAAAACAATAATTATATGTAATGAAAAGGAATTATCAACAAAATTAAAAAGTAGTAATCTAGAAATGAAAACATTTATAGCAACCTATTTATTAGATAAACAAGGGGACTTAGACAAAAATGACAAGCCAATGGTTGAAAAAATTAGAGATAAAATAGAATATGTATTTGATAAAGCAAATGATTATGAAAGAATAAAAGAAAAATTAATAGGTGAAACATTTGAATATGCACCAAAATTTGATTATATAATAAATGGTATTTTAATGAGATATGAAAATAATCCTGATTTAATAAGGTTTTTAAGAGAAAATACAGGGTTAATTATTTCAACATTTAATAAGAGTGGTACAAGAAACTTAAGGATTTTAAAACACTCATTAAATGATTTTAAGAAAATTTTCGAAATGGTAAGTAAATCATATCCAAATACAAATCATAGAGTAATGCAAACAATGCTTATATTTACAATAGCTGTTTCATTTGAAATAAAAGCTGGAAAAATAACAAAAGACAAATTTGTAAATATTAAAGATAATGAAGAATATAAATCATTGTTAGTATCATCAAGAGTATTAATGGATAATAGGCAATTTTATATTAAAGAATTTGATAGTAATTATTATTATAATTTTAAAGCAGAATATAGATTCTTTAAATTTATAGAATATTATGTAAGAACAAGAATATTTGATATGAAAATATTTAAAGATAATATGGAAACAATAAGAAATACAGTAGATACAGAAAATCTACCAGGATATAAAAGATTGCTTACAGAAGAATATTGGAAAATATCAGATGATCAATTTGATAATGTTATAAATGAAGTAATTGAAGATGTAAAAGCAGGAAAATTAAAATTAATAGAAATTGTTAAACTATTTGCATATTTTAGTTATTTTTCAAGAAAAAATTTAATTAATTATGATTTGAAAACATTAAAAACGATATTTTTTAATGGAATGAATATTTCTGCATTAACATCAGAATATTGTCCTAATGTAGAAGAAGAATTAGGAAAAATTGCAATAGAAGAAGTTGCGGAAGATATGAATGATATATTAAAACATTTTAACAATTTAAATGATCAATTATTAGATAAAATGTATAAAGAAAAAGCAGAAGATGTATTTAAATGTATACCTATGAGAATGGAACAATTTTATGAAAAATTTGATAAAGAATGTATGAATATACCTATATTTAAGTATTATGATGTATATCAATTATTTCAAAGAATATCTTGTGCAAGTAATGAAGATATAGTAATTATTAAAGAAAAATTAATGAACAGGGCAGAGAAATATACTAAAGAAATAGAACCAGAAATGAAAAATATTAAATTATTAAAACAAGTAACAGATGATTATATAAAAGGTAAAGATATAACAATTAAAATAGTTATGTTAAAAGATTTTTCTAAAGAATTAGGATATATTTTAGATAAATATAAAACAAGTTTTTTACCTAAAAAAGAAGTTGAACAGGTAGAAGAATAAGAAAAAAGAATTTCTATATAAAAAATAATTATATAGAAATTCTTTTTTTATAAATAAATTTTGTATAAAAAATTCCTTTTTTGACATACTAAAAAAAGACAAAAAAATCAAAAGGAGGAAGTTTATGAAAGCAACAGGAGTTGTAAGAAGAATAGATGATTTAGGTAGAGTTGTTATTCCAAAAGAAATAAGAAAAACATTAAGAATAAAAGAAGGAGACCCATTAGAGATTTTTACAGATAGAGAAGGACAAGTAATATTAAAAAAATATTCTCCAATAGGTGAACTTTCAGAATTTGCTTCTGGATATGCAGAAACATTATCAAAAACAACCGGGCATATTGCATGCATTACAGACAAAGATACGGTAATAGCAGTATCTGGAGGTTCTAAAAAAGAATTTTTGGAACAAAGTGTTAGTGATGAATTAGAACAACTTATGGAAGATAAGGAAATATATACAAGTAAAGAAAATAGTGATATATCAATGCCAATTATAAAAAATGATAATAGAGAAAGAAAATATAATTCACAAGTAGTATATCCAATAATTTCAAATGGTGATACCATAGGAACAGTTATATTGATGTCAAAAGAAGCTAATACAAAAATGAATGATGTAGAAAAAAAAGTTGCACAATCTGCAGCAACATTTTTAGGAAGTCAAATGGAAATATAGTAAAAAAAGAGTTTTAATACATGTAAAATAATTTTACATGTATTAAAACTCTTTTTATTTATAATATTCATCATTATTTTTTGATAAGTTTTGATTTGTATATTGATTTTTTGATAAATCAATATCCCTCATTTTAAGTCCATTGATATAAGAAAGTTGTTTTAATTTATTTGCCATACTATTTATTAAATAATTGTGGTAATTGGATTCTAAATAAGGTAAATTTTGTATAAATAATTTTGAATCGTTTGAATAATCTGAAGAAAGTAAAAAGTCTAATTTAGAGTCTTGCTTTGCTATTTCTTTTGCAGATTCCATGTAACTGTCTTCTAATGCTAATGAAATCATCTTATTATGAGAATTAGCATTAATTTTCGATCCATTTAATTTTGTAAAATAATTTACCTGTGGTTCAAAACCATATGTCATATATTGGTTTATTTGGTTCCCGAATGGATTTACATTTTGTGAGAATTCAAATAAATCTGGTCTTTCACATATTAGACTATTTACAGAAGAAACAGTATTTGAATAATGTTTTTGATCTGTATATATAACAATTTTTTCGGATCTAGGATATTTGTAATTTTCAATAGTTGAAGCAAATTTTAAATAAAAATTATCTTCGTTGTTTTTTTGTAAGATGTTTGTTGCTAGTTCTGCTATATTTTCTGGTTTGCAATTTAAATATATTCTAATCATATCTTTTTTATCTGGTAATTTATAATTAGAACTTTGTATATGATAGAATACTGGATCGCCATTTTGTGAATAATTAGTTTTTAAAGTATATGAATTATTATTTTTTAAGCTAGCAAATAAATTATTTTCATCTGTAATATTTTTTTGAGAATAACATTTAGGTCCACCATTAATTCTAATAAGAGCATCATATGGCTTGGCTGGAATTGCTGTTTTGTCAGATAAATCTGCTAACTCATAATATGAAGAAAGAAATTGCATTATACTTGATTCCAATTCAGGACTTACAAAGTTTTCAGATGATTTATAGTCAAGAAAAGTATGTGAGATTTTTTTGTATGGGTTATCTTTTGGTTCAGGCAATTGATAGGTCTTTTCTTTCTTAAATATTTTATTAAAAAATGCTTGCAATTTATTAATTGTTTTTAACATTTTTATCTCCTAAAAGTTTATTTTAAACTTATTTTAGCATTGCTATTTAAAAATATCAATACTGAAAGATAAACTTAGGAAATACTTGTCAAAATTTCAAAAATAATGTATAATTACACAATGATTAAAGACTATAATTATCTTAAAAATAAACAATAAAAAAATGATTTAAACATTAAATAAGTGTGGAGACAAGATAATGAAAAAAACGTATAAAAAAATATATTATTATAAAAACTATAATGAGGATGTTGTAGAAAGTGCAAATCAAAATTATGAATTACCAAAAGATTATATTTGGATTAATAATGGTATTACTTACAAGATAAAATCAAAAATAATATATTTTATTGCAAAAATATTTGGATATTTTTATTGTAAATTTGGATTAAAAGTTAAATTTGTAAATAATAAAATTTTAAGAAAATACAAAAATAATGGATACTTTGTGTATGGAAATCATACTCAAGTATTAGGAGATGTATTTATTCCATCACAAATATCAAGAAATAAGAGAATATATACAGTAGTAAGCCCAGCCAATTTAGGAGTAAAAGTAATTGGAAAGATTTTACTAGAACTAGGTGCATTGCCAATCCCTTCTACAATAACAGAAATGAAAAAATTTACAGATGCAATAAAATATAGAATTAAAGAAAACAAAGCAGTAATAGTATATCCGGAAGCACACGTGTGGCCATATTATACAAAAATACGTGAATTTGAAAATACATCTTTTAAATTTCCAGTTGAGTGCAATGTACCAACTTTTTGTATGACAACAACATATTATAGAAGAAAATTTTCAAAAAAACCTGGAATTAAAGTTTATATAGATGGACCATTTTTTTCAGATGAACAATTAAATAAAAAACAAAGACAAGAAGAATTAAAAAATAAAATATATAATTGTATGTTAGAGAGAAGCAAAAATAATAATTATGAATATGTAAAATATGAAAAAATAGAACAAGATTAATGGGAGATGTTAAATGAATATTTTATATTGTGGTGATAAAAATATAATAGATGGATTAATAATATCAATACTTTCATTACTAAAAAATACAAATGAAATACTAAATATATATGTGTTAACTGCAAGTATAAAATTAGAAGAAAAAGAATATAAAGCGATTTCAAGTGAAGAAATTAATATTCTAGATAAAATAGTAAAAGAAAAAAATTCTAATAACTTTGTAAAAGTGATAGATATTACAAAAAAATTTGCAAAAGAAGTACCATTAAAAAATATAAAAACACGCTTCACACCATGTTGTATGTTAAGATTATTTGCAGATGAAATACCAGAATTACCTAAAGATAGAATTTTATATTTAGATAATGATGTAATATGCAGAAAAGATTGTAGTGATTTTTATAATCAAAATATAGATGATACAGAATTAATAGGAGTTTTAGATTATTATGGAAAATGGTTCTTTAAGAAAAAAAATTTAAAATTTGATTATATAAATTCAGGAGTACTTTTATTAAATATTAATAAAATAAAAGAAACAAAGTTATTTGAAAAGGCAAGAAAAATGTGCATAGAAAAGAAAATGTTTATGCCGGATCAATCTGCGTTAAATAAATTGTCAGTAAAGAAAAAAATTTTACCAAGAAAATATAATGAACAAAGAAGATTAAAAAAAGATACTGTGATACAGCATTTTACTACAAGTTTTAGAATATTTCCTGTATTTCATTCAGTTACTATAAAACCTTGGAATATAGAAAATGTGCATAAAAAATTAAAAATTTTTGAATATGATGACTTATTTGAAGAATATAAAAAAATAATAAAACAAATAAAAAATTAGGAGGAAAAAAATGAAAAAGGAAATACCAATTTTTTTTACAATAGATGATAAATATGCACCATATGTAAGTGTTGCAATAGCTTCAATTATAGATAATGCATCAAAAGAGTATAATTATAAAATAATAATAATTTATCAAGAATTAACAAACGAAAATATAGAAAAAATTTCAAAATTACAAAATGATAATTTTAAAATAGAATTTGTATATATGAAAGATACACTAGATGCAATTACAGACAGAGTAGAAAATAGATTAAGATGTGATTATTTTACATTAACAATATATTTTAGATTATTTATACCAGAAATGTTTAAAGAATATGATAAAGGAATTTATATAGATAGTGATATTGTTGTTCCTGGAGATATTTCAGAATTATATAAATTTGAGTTAGGAGACAATTTAATTGGAGCATGCCCAGATCATTCTGTTGTAGATATTCCAGAAATTATAAACTATATGGAAAATGCTATTGGAGTAAATAGACATGAATATATTAATTCGGGTGTATTATTAATGAACTTAAAGAAAATGAGAGAAGAAAAATTTGACCAAAGATTTTTAGAGTTACTTAATAAATATCACTTTGATTCTATTGCTCCTGATCAAGATTACTTAAATGCTATGTGCAATGGAAACATTTTATATCTTGACGAATGTTGGGATGCTATGCCAATAGAAGGAAAAAAAGAATTAGATAATCCAAAATTAATACACTATAATTTATTTTCTAAACCATGGTGTTATGATAATATTTCATATGAAGACTATTTTTGGAAATATGCAAAAAAATCAGATTATTATAATGACATATTAAATTTTAAAAATACATATTCTGATGAACAAAAAAAATCAGATAGTGATTGTTTGGCAGTATTAATAAAAAAAGCAGATACTGTACCAAATGCAGAAATTACATTTAAAAAGATATATGAAAGTGGAGAAAGAATACGAGTATGATTATAGGGGATAATAAAAAAGAAGTTATAAATAATATAAAAATAGCAGCAGACAATAAAGAATTTAATAAAAAAGTAGAAGTAAACGATCCAAAACTTTCGACAGAACAAAAAAGAAAAATTATTGAAAAATACTTAAAAACTAGAAATGGATTAGGATATAAATTTAATAATGAAATAGCTAGATTAGTTGTAGATTTTGTTACTTGGTCTCAAAATAAAGACACAGAAATAGTTGGGCTTGAAAATATAGAAAATCTTAATTCTGGAGCAATTATTACTAGTAATCATTTTAATCCAATTGATAATACAATAATAAGAAAATTAGTTAAAAAAATTGGAAAAAATAATTTATATATAGTTGGACAGGAAGCAAATTTTGCAATGCCTGGTATGGTAGGATATATGATGAATTTTTCTGATATAATTCCAATAAGTAATCAAGTAAGTTATTTAAGAAATGAATTTCAAGATTTAATTGAGGAAAAATTAAACAAAAATAATTTTATATTGATATATCCAGAAGAGGAAATGTGGTTTAATTATAGAAAACCTAGAACATTAAAAAGAGGAGCATATTATTATTCTACAAAATGCAATGTACCTATAATATCTTGTTTTGTAGAAATTATAGATACAGAAGAAAAAGATAATGACGAATTTTATAAAGTAAAATATAGACTACATGTTTTGCCTACAATATATCCAGATCCTAATAAAACAATGAGAGAAAATACAAAATACATGATGGAAAAGGATTATGAACAAAAGAAGCAAGCATATGAAAAAGCATATAAAAAAGAATTAGATTATGAGTTTGAAGATGATGATATTGCAGGACTTATAAGAAAATAAAAATTTTGTGGTAATGTTGTCAATAGGGACGTAGTTTTTTGACAACATGAAAAATGAAAAAATGCTCATATTAATTGAGCATTTTTTTGTGTGCATATATAAAAAAGAGTAAATAAAAAGAGTTTGCATAATTCCTTGATTTTTTTTGATTTTTGAAGTATAATTTATGCGTGAATTAGTAGATAATATTTAAGATAAGGAGATATATATGAAAGCAATTGATATACGAAATAAATATTTAAATTTTTTTGAAAAACATGGACATAAAGTAATTCCAAGTGCACCACTAATACCAGAAAATGACCCATCTGTATTATTTAATACAGCTGGAATGCAACCACTTGTACCTTACTTATTAGGACAAAAGCATCCAGAAGGTTCAAGACTTACAGATTATCAAAAATGTATAAGAACAAATGATATTGATGAAGTTGGAGACAATAGACACTTAACATATTTTGAAATGTTAGGAAACTGGTCTTTAGGAGATTATTTTAAAGAAGAATCAATAAAAATGAGTTTTGATTTTTTAACACAAGAATTACAAATACCAGTAGAAAAATTATCTGTAACATGTTTTGCTGGAAATGAAGTTTTAGGAAAAGATGAAGAATCAGCAAAATATTGGGAACAAGCAGGAATACCAAAAGAAAGAATATACTTCTTAAAGGATAATTGGTGGATTGCAGGAGAAACAGGCCCATGTGGATCAGACACAGAAATGTTCTATGATACAGGAAAACCAAAATGTTCACCAGAATGTAATCCAGATTGTGATTGTGGTAAATATGTAGAAATATGGAATAATGTATTTATGGAATTCTTTAAACATGAAGATGGAAGTTTAACTCCTCTAAAACAAAAAAACGTAGATACAGGATTAGGATTAGAAAGAGTAAATATGCTATTACAAGGAAAAGAAACACCATATGATACAGAAATATTTAAACCAATTATGGAAAAATTAGAAAAATTACAAAAAGTAGATAATATAAACAGTAGAAGAATTGTAGCAGAACATCTTCGTTCAAGTATGATGATAATATGTGATGGTGGTAGACCAAGTAACATAGATAGAGGATATGTTTTAAGAAGATTAATTCGTAGAATGATAAGACACTTAAATAAATTACAAATATCATTAGAAGAATTAGCAAGTTTAATTGATTTAAATATAGAAAACTTAAAAGAAATGTATCCAGACTTAGAAAAAAATAAAGATATTATAAAATCAGTTATTATTGAAGAAAAAGACAAATTTGTAAAAACATTAACACATGGTGAAAAAGAATTTAACAAAGAAATGAATAAAGCAAGTCAAAATGGACAAAAAATAATAGATGGAAAAGTTGTATTTAAACTATATGACACATATGGATTTCCACCAGAAGTTACAAAAGAATTAGCAGAAGAAAATGGTTATAGTGTTGACATAGATGAATTTAATAAATTATTTAAAGAACATCAAGAAAAATCAAGAGTGGGAGCAGAACAAAAATTTAAAGGTGGATTAGCATCAACAGGCGAAATGGAAACGAAATACCATACAGCAACACATCTTTTAAATGCTGCATTAAAGAAAGTTTTAGGACCTCATGTTCATCAAAAAGGAAGCAATATAACACATGAAAGAATGAGATTTGACTTTTCACATGATAGTAAATTAACAGACGAAGAAAAGAAAAAAGTTGAAGATTTAGTAAATGAATATATTCAAATGGCAATACCAGTAGAAAGATTAGAAATGAAAAAAGAGGAAGCTATAAAAATGGGAGCAGAAGCAATGTTTTTAGATAAATATGGAGATATTGTTACTGTATATAAAATAGGTGATGTTTCTATAGAATTATGTGGTGGACCTCATGTGAAAAATACATCAGAATTAGGAAAATTCAAAATAAAAAAAGAAGAGTCAAGTTCATCAGGAGTTAGAAGAATAAAAGCTATTTTAGAATAATAAAAATCAAAGGAGAAAGTTAATGGAAGATTGTTTATTTTGTAAAATAATAAAAGGAGAAATTCCTTCACAAAAAGTATATGAAGATGATGAAATACTAGCATTTAAAGATATAAATCCAGCGGCTCCAATTCATATATTGGTAATTCCTAAAAAACATATTAGTTCTTTGGCTGATATGAAAAATGGAGATGAACAAATAATATCAAAAATATACGTAAAAATAAATGAAATAGCTGAACAACAAGGATTTAAAGAAAATGGTTATAGAGTAATAGTAAACTGTGGTAAAGATGGGGGACAAGAAGTTATGCATTTACATTTCCATTTGTTGGCTGGAAAAGAACTTGGAGATAAAATTGTTGGATAATTAACTTTTTTATATACTTTTTTATAATCATATGGTATAATAAAAGTAGTAAGTTTACAAAAGTGGAGGTAAATAGAGATGTTTGATAGTAAATATGGAAAATTTTTAACAATTTTATTAATTGTTGTAATTATAGCTATTATAGGTTTATTAGGGTATTTAGGTTATGATTATTATGAAAAATATTTTATAAGTAAAGATACAGCAGAATTTGTAGATTCATTTGCATCAGAAAATGAAAACACAACAAATGAAACACCAAATAATAATACAAGTACTGGAGATGTAGGTTCAAATATATTAGATCAAATTCAATCAACAGAACAAACTAATTCAGGTGGTACAACAAAAAAAAGAAAAACTTATAAAGGATTTAATGTTGTAGGAACAATAGAAATTCCAAAAACAAAATTAAAATATCCAATACTTGAAACAGTTACAAAGAAATCTATAGAAACAGCTGTTGCTGTTATGTATGGACCAGGACCTAATAAAGTAGGAAATACAACAATAATGGGACATAATTATAGAAATGGATTATTTTTCTCAAATAATAAGAAATTGGAAGTCGGAGATAAAATATATATAACAGATTTAGATGGTAAAAAACTAACATATACAATATATAATAAATATGAAACAACACCAGAAGATGCTGAATATATGACAAGAAACACAAATGGTGCAACAGAAATTTCATTGTCAACATGTACAGATGATAGTAAAGCAAGACTTATTATTTGGGCAAAAGCTGATTAATATAAAATATAAATTTTAATAAAGGAATTTAAAAAATTCCTTTATTTTTTTGGTATTATTGTATATAATAATACCAAAATATAAACAGTTCTAAGAGGAGAATACTATGAATAAGGAACAAGCAAAAAATAGAATAGAAGAATTAAGAAAAACTGTAGAATATCATGCAAAAAGATATTATGATGATGATAAACCAGAAATATCAGATTTCGAATATGATATGTTAATGGTAGAATTAAGAAATTTAGAAAAACAATATCCAGAATTTCAATCAAAAGATTCATTGACACAAAAAGTTGGTGGACATGTAAAAGAAGGATTTAAAAAGGTAGAACACGAAGTTCCACTTCAAAGTTTGCAAGATGTCTTTGATTTAGAAGAAGTTAGAGAATTTGATGAAAGAGTAAGAAAAGTTGCCGAAGAAAATAATATAGAGCTTAAATATGTAGTAGAAACTAAAATAGATGGATTATCTGCTGCAATAGAATATAAAGATGGAATATTAGTTAGAGGAGCTACAAGAGGAAATGGACTAGTTGGAGAAGATGTAACAGAAAATTTAAAGACAATAAAAACTATTCCTCATACTTTAAATGATAAAATTGATATAACAGTTCGTGGAGAAGTATTTATTTCTAAAGAGGATTTTGAAAATTTAAATAAATCAAGAGAAGAAAATGAAGAGGAATTATTTGCAAATTCTAGAAATGCGGCAGCTGGTTCTTTAAGACAACTAGATAGTAATATAACTAAAACTAGACCATTAGATATTTATATATTTAATGTTCAAAAAATAGAGGGAAAAGAATTTAGTTCACATTATGATGAATTAAATTATTTAGAAAGATTAGGCTTTAATGTTAATCCTGTTAGAATTTATTGTAAAAATATAGAAGAAGTATTTTCTGCAATTAATAAAATTGGAGAAGATAGAGAAAAATTAACATTTGGAATAGATGGAGCAGTTGTAAAAGTAGATGATTTAAATTTAAGAAAAATTTTAGGAACAACAACTAAAGTTCCTAAATGGGCAGTAGCTTACAAATATCCACCAGAAACAAAAGAAACAATAGTAAAAGATATAGTTTGTAATGTAGGAAGAACTGGTGTAATTACCCCAATGGCTATATTAGAACCAGTAAAAGTTGCAGGTTCTACAATATCAAAAACAACACTTCATAATGAAGATTTTATAAAAGAAAAAGACATAATGATAGGTGATACAGTAGTAATTCAAAAAGCAGGAGATGTAATACCAGAAATTGCAAGAGTTATAAAAGAAAAAAGAACTGGAAATGAAACAAAATTTGAAATTCCACGTGTATGTCCTGTTTGTGGAGCAACAGCAGTAAGGGAAGAAGGAGAGGCAGCTGTTAGATGTACAGGAGTAGAGTGCCCAGCAAAATTATATAGAAATTTAGTACATTTTGTTTCTAGAGAAGCAATGAATATTGATGGACTTGGAGAAAATATAATAGGACAATTGTTAGATAATAAATTAATAGAAAATATTGCAGATATATATACTCTAAAATTTGAAGATATAGCATCTTTAAAGAAAAACGGTAAAAAATTTGCACAGAATTTAATGGATTCTATAAATAAAAGTAAAGAAAATGATTTATATAGATTAATTACAGCATTAGGAATAAGACATGTTGGAGTAAAGGCTGCAAAAACATTAGCAAGAAGATATAAGAATATAGATAATCTTGCTAATGCAAGTTTTGAATCATTAAGTATGATAGAAGATATTGGACCAATTGTTGCAAATAGTATAAGAGAATTTTTTATGGAAGAACAAACATTAGATTTAATAAAAAGATTAAAAAAATCTGGTGTTAATACACAAGCAATAGAAGATGAAAATGTAGATAACAGATTTGAAGGAAAAACTTTTGTATTAACAGGAACATTGGAAAAATACACAAGAGAAGAAGCTAGTAATATTATAGAAAAATTTGGAGGAAAGACTTCAAGTTCTGTTTCTAAAAAAACAGCTTTTGTACTAGCAGGAGAAGAAGCTGGAAGTAAATTAACAAAAGCCAAAAACTTAGGAGTAACTATAATATCAGAAGATGAATTTGCAGAAATGATTAAATAATATAAAACAAGGAGAAATGTAATGGATAAAAAATATACATTTGAAAGAATGTGGGTAGATTTAAGTAATGGATATCAAATATATTATACTTATGTAAGAAATAGATATGTTTTATTTAAAACAGCAAAGAATTGTTATACACAAAAATTATTAAGTACTGATCCAAAAAATCCTCAACCAAAAATGTCTATGTTAACATTAAAAAGAGTAAAAGAAATTTTTCCTTTCATGGAAGACATAGAGTATAAGATTGAAAGTAATTAAAAAAAGTGGTATAATAAAGTTATAAACTTTTTAGGAGGATAGTGATTATGACAAAACAAGAGCGGTTAGACATTGTAAGGAAAGAGGTCCAATCTCCAATAAATATAGATGCATATAATAATGACACAAGTATTAGAGATAATACCAATTGTATGGCATATGCAATTGGAGCAACATTTCCAGAGTTGTCAATGTATCGGTTAGGTGCAATATCTGATTCAAAATCTTTAGATGAACCATATTATTCGACTCAAGAGCTTATAAAGCTTTTGTATAAAGATTTAGATGTTTTAGGACTGAAATATGAAAAAGTCTTTAATGATGAATCAATTAAAAAAATTGATTCAAATCAGTATATTATCAAATTATATGCATTGGTGTTTGCAGATGGACGGATAGGAGATTTTCATTTTATTAGATATGATAATAATGGAAAATGGACAGAAAAAAGGTCTAGACAGTACGCGGGTGAAATGTATGATTGTCATAGATATGACAGAGATTGGATGTATCATCATTTAATTACGCTAAAAATCACTAGAAAAGGATAGTCATTAATTGGCTATCTTATTTATATTATAGGAAAGTTCTTCGAACTTCCTATAATATAAATATATTGCACAGAAATTTGCTTTGCAAATTTCACGCACGAACAAAGACGCGGACTTCAAAATGTTTTAATAAGTACAAAAGTTATTAATGTCCGCTTTTGTTCTTATTATTGGAACTTTTTTTGAAAATACTATAATAAAAAAAGTTAATAGTTAAATTTGTTTTTTCTTTGAAGAATGTATTGCAAAATAAAAAATAATAGTATAAAATTTAAATACAAACTATTAAATAAATAGTAGAACATTGAAAACTAAATACCTTTAGAAAAAATAGTATGAAATAAAAATGTTGATACTATTTATTAAATAGTAAAAAAGTATAAATAAAAAGAATTTAAAAATAAAAAATTGAACAAAATATATAAAGATAAAAACAAAGAAAAAATACGAAGGAGGAAAAAGTATGCAAATAAAGCAAGCTAAAGGTATAACATTAATAGCGTTGGTAATAACAATAATAGTTCTTTTAATACTAGCAGGGGTAGCAATAAGTATGTTAACAGGAGAAAATGGAATATTAAAACAGGCAACAAGTGCAAAAGATACAACAGATAAGTCTGAGTTTGAGGAGCAAGTAAAATTAGCAGTAATGGCATCAAAAGTAAATGATGAAGGGGTAATAGATTTAACAATATTAGAAGCAGAAATAGGAAAAATAAAAGGAACAGAAATAACAAAAAATGGAACAGAAAATAACTTACCATGGACAGTAAAAAAAGGAAGTTATGAAGTAACAATAACAGCAGAAGGAGTTACAACAAATAAAACAGGAAAAGATGACAGTAAAAAAGATGAAAATAAAATAAAACCAGGAACAGAAATTTCATTAACATCAACAAAAGGAACAACAGAAAAATTTTATGTATTATCATATGACGAAAGTACACAAAAAGCAAAAGCATTGGCAAAATGGAATTTAATGGTTGGAGCAATTTGCGATAGTAAAGGGAAAAAAACAGGCGATGTAGATACAAGTGCAGCTAATTATGGATTGCAAGACGAAACAATGAAAGGTTGGATTAGTGGACAAGAAAGAAAAGGAACAGTAGCATTTTCAAATTCATGGTATTTTAAAGATACATTTGCTAGTTATCCAGTAGACGAAAATGGAAAGTCATATGTATATGATAGTAATTCAAATTTATATACATATGTAAACAAATATAAAGAATTATTAGGAAATACAGACAAAGTGAGTGAAGTAAGTTTAGCATCATATGAAGATATTAATGCACTATGGTCAAATAAATCAAACTATGAATGGTTGTACAGTACATCTTTCTGGCTTGGGTCCGCTTATAGCTCTTCGAGCAGCGGCGTGTGGACTGTGAGATCGGACGGCTACTTCAGCAACCCCCAATACATCATGGGCATTTTTCAAGGGGTTCGCCCAGTTATAACTATCGATATGTCGAAAATCTAAAGAGGCTTTAGCCTCTTTCTGGGAGCAAGTTTTTGGAAAAAAAATAAAGTAGTTTTAAATAGAGTAATTGAATAAGAGTTACGAGTGCTAAAAAATAACTGTGTAAATTCAAAAAACAATTTTGAATGCACAGCTATTTTTTTTTGCAAGAAAGGACTAATATGGAAAAAATAAAATTAATGGATTTTCAAAAAAGGAAGATAAAAAATTTTTATATAGCATTATACATAATGTCAATGGGATGTAGTTTTTTGACAACTTTGTTTGAAAAAATCAGACAACTTATTAAGAAAATGATTGAAAATAAGCCAAAAATATGATATTATGTATACATGTAACATTAAATAAAGAGAAAGGAGAAAAAATATAACTATAGCAACGAAGTAAATCAGCAACTATAAATATAGTACTTTATATAATAGAGGAGGGAATAGTTATGTTACTATAATGCCAGTTGTATTAAACAATCAGAAGGTAAATTTACTGGTAGAAACCAAATATTTAAAAAGCATTCTTAGGAAAGCGGAAAAAGAAGATAAAAGTGAAGCAGAGATTAACCTAATTATTAATGGGAATCAGAATCTTAAATTTAATATTAGTGTTAATAAACTTAAAATTCTGTTGCTGAAAACTGAAAATACGAACAATATCCCAGTATATTTAAGCAACTATATTGTAGATTTTACAAGTCAAATGGATTTTTATAAAAAGCATCCTATTGTAGGACGAGATGATGAAATTAAAAAAATTTGGTTTTATTTATCTCAGAAATCTAAAAATAATGTTTTTCTTGTAGGAAATAAAGACGTAGGAAAAACAACAATTTGCTATGAAATAGCTCGGCAGATTGAAACTGGAGAGTGTCCAGTAAGCTTTTTTGCTAAAAGGATGATATTGTTAAGAACAGAAAAAATTTTGTCAATAAAAAGAAACTGGAAATTAGAAAGAGTTGTAAAAAGCATACTGTTATATCTGGCCCAAAATGCTAATAATATAGTCTTGTATATAGATAAGGCGTTATATATGAGGGTTAATCCTTATTTGGCAGCAATACTTAATGAATGTATTATAAGATACAAAATTCCATTAATAACTACTTGTTCTGAAAATGAATTTGAAAAAGTGTTTCAAGAGGATTTTTTGGTTGGAAAATATGTAAATAGAGTTTCTGTAAAAGAACCGGAAATTGAAGAAATTTTACCTATGGTAAAAAATCATGTAATAAAACTTGAAGTAGAAAATCAAATTAGTATATCAAGTGAAATGCTTAAATATGCTATATTTACAGCAAGTTTGACAAATTCAATTTCCATGGAACCAGGAAACACTATAAATGTTCTCGACCGTACTTTTGTAGAAGCTAAACAAGATGGTAAGACAAAAATAGACAAAGAATGCATTCTTGCTTGTTATGATTCTTATCTTAAATTATACAATAGCATAAGTAAAGAAGAAAAGAAGATAATTGCTTACCATGAAGTAGGACATTATATTGTTCAAAAAATGTGTAAACATGTACAGAATGTAAAAATTGCATATGTTTCGATACTACCAATGATGGATTATCTTGGTGTAAACGCCACATATATTGTTCCTGGAAAGAATATGAATTATACAAGAGAATATTTTATAGAAATGATATCAGTTTATTTAGCTGGAAGAATTTCAGAAAAATTGATTACTAACTCATATTCTTCTGGAGCTTGTAATGATCTAGAAGTTGCCAATACACTTGCAGAAGAAATGCTTACTGTATATGGATTATCTGAATCTTCAAAGAATAGAAATTTTACTGCATATAATGGTTATTTGGTAAAAGATTATTTATTAAATGAACAGAACAAAGAAGAGATAAACGGTGAAATTTCCAAAATTCTTGAAGAAGCATATCAGCAAGCAGAAAAAGTGATTTTAGAAAATAGAGAACTTATTGACAACATTGTTGAGTGGCTTATGGAAGAAGAGGTTCTTACAGGTGAACAATTGGAAGAAATTGTAGAAGCATATAAAAAATAAAATCCTTTCTCGTAGATAAGAATATATACTTGTCTACAATAAGCAGATTCTGTAAAAAGAATCTGCTTATTTCTTATATTTGGATAAAATAGTAAAATTATCTAGACAACACAAAAAAAATATGATAATATATAAATCGTTAATAGTTCATAAGATATGCCGATGTGGCGGAATTTGCTGAGACTGTTAGAACTTTGTTCGTTACAGTGTCAGTATATGTAGCCAATTGATATTGTATAAAGATTATTATAGATATGCCGATGTGGCGGAATTGGTAGACGCACACGACTCAAAATCGTGCGGGAAACCATGTGGGTTCGAGTCCCACCA
>CAKPAX010000022.1 GCA_934133175.1 uncultured Clostridia bacterium
AAATAAAGGATTTTATATAGGAAGATATGAAGCAGGAATAGCAGGTAGTGATGAGAATACAAGTTTAGCAAGATATAATAGAAAAGAAATAACAAGTAGTTCACCAAAAGCAGTAAGTAAACAGAATATGATACCATATAATTATGTGTACTGTAGTGAAGCACAAAAATTAGCAAATGAAATGGCTACAGGAAATAAAACAAGTAGTTTAATGTATGGAATACAATGGGATTTGGTATGTAAATTTTTAGAAGTAAAAGGTAACTGGGATACAACTGAAAAAACAGCACAATATTATATAAAAGAAGATAGTACAAGTTGGGGAAATTATAAGAATAGTACATTTACAATAAATAGTGCAAAAGCAAAGAAATATAATGATAGTAATAAATCATATGATGATATAACTGGAGAAAAATCAAATTCAAGTAGTATATTATTAACAACAGGAGCAAGTGAACAAAATAAAAAAATGAATATATATGATTTTGCAGGAAATGAAGAAGAATGGACATTAGAGAAAACTACCAACACCAGCGATCCTTGTAGCAATAGGGGAGGCTTTTACAGCATCTACGGCAACTATCCAGCTTCTTTTCGCATTAGCGATAGCACGACTCTCAGCAACGACTGCATTGGGTTACGTGTTTCACTTTATTAGTAGAACTGTGTTCTAAAACCGTGTTTATAACTTGTAGAAAAAGTGAGTGTTAAAATTTAACTGTGTAAATTCAAAAAAATAATTTTGAATGCACAGTTATTTTTTGTGCAAGAAAGGACGAACATGTAAAAAATTAAGTTGAAGATTTTTATAATTTTGTACACATCCATTATATAATGGAGTGAATTTTTCATAAATTATTTTTATAGGTTGATTATATCATAAGTTATCTATAAAAATTTTATAAAAAGCTTGCAATTAGTAAAAAAAGTGGGTATAATATTAAAAGAACATAATTAACTAGAAGAGTGGGAACAAATCCCACTCTTAAGTTTTGATAAGGAGGAAAAATTGGCAAGTATAGAAGAAAGAGTTGAAAATCTATTAAAAGAAAAAGTTAATGAATTAGGCTATGAATTATATGACGTAGAATATGCAAAAGAACGGAAAAAATTACTTTTTAAGAATATTTATAGATAAAGACACAGGAATTGATTTAAATGATTGTGAAAAAGTAAATGATGGAATTAACGATTTATTAGATAAAGCCGATTACATAAAAGAACAATATTTTTTAGAAGTTTCATCACCAGGAATTGAAAGAGTATTAAGAAAAGATGAACATTTAGAAAAGAATATTGGCGAAGAAATTGAAATAAGTTTATTTAAAAAAGATGAAAATGGTAATAAAAATTATATTGGTATATTAAAATCATTTGATAAAGAAAATGTAGTTGTTAGTGAAAATGAAAAAGAAATTTCTATACCAAGAAAAACTATTGCTCAAATTAAAAAAATATATAAATGGAATTAAAGGGAGGAATTTAAATGAAAGCGATTGATAACAAAGAATTAATCTTAGCTTTAGAAGAATTAGAAAAAGAAAAAGGAATTGAAAAAGCATATTTATTAGAATCAATTGAAACAGCTTTAGTTACTGCATATAAAAAGAATTTTGATTCATTAGAGAATGTAAAAGTAGTAATGGATCAAGATACTGGTGCAACACATGTATATTCTATAAAAGATGTTGTTGATAAAGTAGAAGATAGTGCATTACAAGTAAGTGTAGAACAAGCAAAAAAAATAAGTAAAAATTTACAAGAAGGAGATAAAGTAGAAATAGAAATTGTTCCAAAAGATTTTGGAAGAATTGCCGCACAAACAGCTAAACAAGTAATTATTCAAAAATTAAGAGAAGCAGAAAGAAATATAGTATATACAGAATTTAATGATAGAAAAGGTGAAATTGTTTCTGGTTTAGTTCAAAAAGCAGATAAAAATATTGTTGTATTAGATTTAGGAAAACTTGAAGGAATTATGCCAACAAAAGAACAAATTCCAACAGAAAGATATAGAGTAAACGATAAAATAAAAGGATATGTTTTAGATGTAGAAAGAGGAGAAAAAGGTGCACCTCAAGTAATTGTATCAAGAAGTCATCCTGATTTTGTAAGAAAATTATTAGAATTTGAAATACCAGAAATATATGAAGGATTGATAGAAATAAAAAGTGTTTCTCGTGATCCTGGATATAGAAGTAAAGTTGCAGTATATTCACCAGATGAAAATATAGATCCAGTTGGTTCTTGTGTTGGACAAAAAGGTGTTAGAATCCAAAATGTAATAAATGAATTAAATGGAGAAAAGATTGATGTAATAGAATGGAGTCCTGATCCTGCAATATTTATATCAGCAGCTTTATTACCTGCAAAAATAATGGCAGTTGATATTAAAGAAGAAGAAAAATTTGCTCAAGTAATTGTTCCAGATGATCAATTATCTTTAGCAATAGGAAAATCTGGGCAAAATGCTAGATTAGCAGCTAGACTTACAAATTGGAAAATAGATATAAAATCTGAAACACAATTTAGAGAAATGTTACAAAATACAGCTCAAGAGGAAGAATAATACATAATTTGGACATATTTAAATATAATGTAAGGGATGTGATTATTTGAAAAGCATACCACAAAGAACATGTATAGGTTGCAATACAAAAAAAGATAAAAAAGATTTAATAAGAATTGTAAAAAATAAAAATAATGAGATTAGTGTTGATAAAATAGGTAAAGCAGAAGGTAGAGGGGCATATATTTGTGATAATGCAAATTGTTTAGAAAAGGCAATTAAAACTAAAAGATTAGAAAGAGTTTTTGAAATGAAAATCTCAGAAGAAATTTATAATGATTTAAGAGGTGTAATAGTTGACAAATAATAAAATTTTAGGTTTGATTGGATTATCTGCAAAAGCTGGTAAAATTTGTTTTGGAACAGAAAGTACAATAGATAATATAATTAAAAGAAAAGTTAAATTAATTATAATAGCAAAAGATGCTTCTGATAGAACTAAAAAGAATTTTTATGAATTATGTGAAAAATATAATATAAAAATAATAGAATTTGAAGATATATATAGTTTGAGCAAAGCAATAGGAAAAACAAATAAAGCTGTTATCGGAATAAAGGACATTAATTTTGTAAAAGAAATAGAAAAAATATATAATGGGGGTGACGTTATTGGGTAAGATGAAAATACATGAATTAGCAAAAAAATTAGGCTTAACCAGTAAAGAATTATTAGAAAAAGCAAAAAGTTTAAATATTGAGGCTAAAAGTCATTTAAGTACATTAGAGGAAAAAGATGTAGAATTATTAGAAAAAACTATTAAGAAAAAACAAGAAAATAAAGCAAAAGAAGTTAAAAAAGAAAAAAATGATTCACCAGTAATTATAAGAAGAGAAGTTATAATAAATGATGAAGAAGAACAAGCTAAGAAAAAAGAAGAACAAGACAAAAGAAAAGAAGAAAGAAAAAATTCTGTTGGATTTGTGGAAAGAAAACAAAAATCTGATTATAACATAGTTTATAGAAATAAACCATCTAAGCCAATGACTGTAAGTGAACTATTTGGATTAAAAAAAGAAGAACCAAAGAAAGAAGAAGTTAAAGAGGAAACAAAGAAGGAAGAAATAAAAAAAGAAGAAATTAAGGAAGTAAAAGAGGAAAAAGTAGAGAAAACAGTGGAAAGCAATGTAAATAAACAAGTAGTTCAAAAGAATGAAAACAAAAAAGTAGAAGAAAAAGTTAATAATGTAAATTCTAATAATGTTAATAATGCAAATAATTATAATAATAGAAATAATTATAGACAAAATAGAGATTTTGGAAATAATAGAAATAATAATAATCAAAGAAGAGATTTTGGAAATAACAGAAACAATAATAACAATAATAATTATAACCAAAATAGAAATCAAAATAATGGATATAATAATAGAAACAATAATAATTTTAATAATAGAAATAACAATAATGGACAAAGATTTGCAGGCAAAAGACCTCTTGATGATAAAGGAATAGAGAGAAATATTAAAGATATTATGTCTGTTGAAACAGTAGAAAAAGAATCTGTAAGGGAATATAACAAATCAATTGATAAACAAAAAAATAATAATAAATTTGATGAAAATAGAACAGCTAAAAAGAAAGCAAGAAAAAATACTGGAAATTATGATATTAATGAAGGTAAATTAAAAAGTTTAAAACAAGCTGATAGATTATCAAACATGTTTGATGACCAAGAAGGTGGAATGTTAGATTACTATGATTTAACAACACAAAGAGGTAGAAAAGGTAAAAAGAAAAATATCAAAAATGATGAAAATAGAATAAAACAAAAAATATTCCAATTGACAGAAATAACAATTCCAGAATCAATTACTGTAAAAGACTTTGCTGCAGAAATTAAGAAAACAACAGCAGAAGTTATTAAAAAATTATTGGGTTATGGAATTATGGCTACTATAAATAATTCTATAGATTTTGATACTGCTGCATTAATTGCAGAAGAATTTGGAATAACAGCTACTAAAAAAGAAGTTGTTACAGAAGAAGATATTTTGTTTGATGATTCAGAAGATAAAGATGAAGAATTAAAAACAAGACCACCTGTTGTTGTTGTTATGGGGCACGTTGATCACGGAAAAACTTCACTTTTAGATGCAATAAGAAAAACAAATGTAATAGAAGGTGAAGCAGGAGGAATTACACAAGCAATCGGTGCTTATCAAGTAAAAGTTAATGACAGAGATATAACATTTTTAGATACACCAGGACATGAAGCATTTACTGCTATGCGTGCTAGAGGTGCACAAATAACAGATATAGCAATATTAGTTGTTGCTGCAAATGATGGAGTAATGCCTCAAACAATTGAAGCTATAAACCATGCAAAATCAGCAGAAATACCTATTATTGTTGCAATAAATAAAATAGATTTACCAGATGCTAATATAGAAAAAGTAAAACAAGAATTAATGGCATATGAACTTGTTCCAGAAGAATGGGGTGGAGATACAATATATGTACCAATCTCTGCAAAACAACATAAAAATATTGATCAATTATTAGAAATGGTATTATTAGAAGCAGATGTTCTTGAATTAAAAGCAAATCCAAATAAACAAGCAAAAGGTGTTGTTATAGAAGCTAGATTAGATAAGAATAAGGGAGCTATAGCATCATTATTAGTGCAAAGAGGTACTTTGGATATTGGAGATACTGTTGTTGTTGGTTCTTCAATTGGTAGAATAAGAGCAATGCAAGATTATAGAGGTAAAAAAGTAAAAAAAGCTGGACCTTCTATGCCTGTTGAAATAATGGGTCTAACAGATGTTCCAGAAGCGGGAGATACTTTCTATGAAGTTAAAGATGAAAAAACAGCAAAACATTTAATAGAAAGAAGAAAACGTCAAGCTAGAGAAAAAGCAATAAATTCTAATACAAAAGTAACTTTAGATAATTTATTTACTCAAATGGAAGAAGGAAATTTAAAACAATTAAATCTTATTGTTAAAGCAGATGTGCAAGGATCTGTAGAAGCTGTAAAACAATCATTAGAAAAATTATCTAATGAAGAAGTTAAGGTAAAAGTTATACATGCTGCAGCAGGTGCTGTAAATCAATCTGATGTAACACTTGCAAAAGTATCAAATGCAATTATTATAGCGTTTAATGTTAGACCAGATAGTACAGCAAAAGATATTGCTGATAAAGAAGAAATTGAAATTAAACAATATTCTATAATATATCAAGCAATAGAAGATGTAGAAGCTGCAATGAAAGGTATGCTAGATCCAGAATTTGAAGAAAAGATTATTGGTACTGCAGAGGTTAGACAAACATTTAAAATATCTAATGTTGGAACAATTGCAGGTGCATATGTTCTTACAGGAAAAGTAGAAAGACATGCAGGAGTAAGAGTTATAAGAGATAATGTTGTTATACATCAAGGAGAACTTGCAACATTAAAGAGATTTAAAGATGATGCAAAAGAAGTTTCAAAAGGATTTGAATGTGGTATTCAAATTAAAGATTATAATGATATTAAAGAAGGAGATATTATTGAAGCTTTTGTAATGGAAGAAGTTAAACGTTAATAAAGGAGGAAAAAATTGTGAATAAAAACAATAATAGATTGGGACGTATTGATGAGGAATACAAAAAAGAAATTAGTAATATAATAAATTACAATTTAAAAAATCCAAATGTAACAGGTTTAATAAGTGTAACAAAAGTTAAAGTTACAGGAGATCTTAAGTTTGCTAAAGTTTCTGTAAGTATATTAAATTCTAAAAATATAAAAGAAACTTTAGCAGGTCTAAAGAAATCATCTGGTTTTATAAGATCAGAATTAGCAAAAAGAGTAAATTTAAGAAATACTCCAGAACTTATATTTGAATTAGATGATTCTATAGAATATGGAGCAAAAATAGATAATATTTTAAAAGATATAATGAAAGATGTAAAAAAAGAAGATTAGTATAGAAAGGATAGTTCTATGACTTTAGATAATATATTAGAAGAAATTAAAAAAGCAGAAAAAATAGTAATATTAACTCATGAAACACCAGATGGAGACGCAATTGGAAGCAGTTTAGCAATGAGTTTAGCAATTAAACAATTGGGAAAAAATCCTGATGTTATAATACCAGAATATTCAAGATTATTTGAATTTTTACCAGGTAGTAAAGATATAAAAAAAGAAAGTGATATTCAAAAATATGATTTAGCAATTTCAGTTGATTGTACAGATTTAAAAAGATTAAAATGTGGTGATAGATATTTTGCAAATGCAAAATCAAAAATTGTAATAGATCATCATGGTACAAATAAAATGTTTGGAGATTTTAATTTTGTAAATCCAGTATCACCAGCTTGTTGCGAAATTTTAATAGGAATGTTTGAATATTTTGGTATTGAAATAACAAAAGAAATTGGAAGTTGCATAGTAACTGGAATAATCACAGATACAGGTGGATTTAGATATTCAGGAGTTACAGCAGAAACATTTGAATTTACTGCTGAATTACTAAGAAAAGGAGTAAATGTTTCTGACATATATAAAAGAGTTTTAGATACAAAAACAAGAGCTAATTTTGAATTAAATAAATTAGTATCTCAAAGGATGGAAATTCTAGAAAATGGAAAAGTTACTTTTACATACATAAATTTAGAAGATGAAAAAAATGTAAATGCAGAAGAAGGAGATCATGAAGGATTAGTAGAAATAGGAAGAGATATCGAAGGAGTCGAAGTTTCTGTATTTATAAGAGAAAAACAAGATCCAAGTGGATACAAAGTATCTTTAAGATCAAATGACTATGTTAATGTTTCTGATGTATGCTTAATGTTTGGCGGTGGAGGTCACCCTAAAGCTGCTGGATGTTTTATACAAGGAGATTTAGAACAAGCTAAAACAAAAATTTTAGCAGAAATAAAAAAAGTTTTAAAATAAAATATGTTAATATAAAAGATAATCATGAATTTATAAAAGTTTAAAAGTTATTGAATTCTTGTATTATCTTTTATATTCTTAATAAGAAGTTTAAAGATTGGAATATAGAAAATTATGGATGGAATAATTATTATTAATAAACAAAAAAATTATACATCAAATGATGTTGTTCAAATTGTAAAAAAAACATTTAATGAAAAAACAGGACACACAGGAACATTAGACCCTAATGCAACAGGAGTATTACCATTACTTGTGGGAAAAGGAACAAAATTATCTAAATATTTAATAAATCATGATAAAATTTATGAAGTAGTATTAAAATTAGGAGAAAAACGTGACACTGCTGATAGTGAAGGAAATATAATTGAGAATAAAGAAATATGTTATAGTAATATAAATAAAGAGAATATTAACGAAGTATTTAATACTTTTATAGGAAAACAGGAGCAAAAGCCTCCTATGTATTCTGCAATAAAAGTAAATGGAAAAAAACTTTATGAATATGCAAGAAAAGGACAAAAAATAAATGTTGAACCTAGAAAAATAGAAATATATAAAATAGAATTATTAAATATAAATGATAGAAAGGATGAGATACAATTTAGAGTTGAATGTTCAAAAGGAACATATATAAGAAGTTTATGTGAAGATATTGCAGAAAAGTTACAAACAGTAGGTTATATGAAGGAATTAAATAGAATAAAAGTTGGAGATTTTGATATTAATAATTCTATTACAATAGATGAATTAAAGGAAAATAAAGACAACGAAAAATTTATTGATAAATATTTTATTTCTATTGAAAAAATTTTTGAAAATAATGATAAGATTGAATTAAATAATAAAAAATTAACTATGTTTTTAAATGGAATTTCATTAAATTATAAATTGAATTCTGGAATATATAGAATATATAGTGATGGTAAATTTATTGGTATTGGAGAAGTTAAAGAAAATAATTTAAAAAGAGATATTATTTTATAAAAACTATTGCGAAAGCATATATGTTGTGATATAAATTATAAAGTACAATAAGATAAAAGCGTGAAAATTACAAAGGAGGAAATACAATAATGTATATTTTTAATAGAATAACAGTAAATCCACAATTACCTAAGAGAATAAATAAATTATCAGTTATTTCAAATAATTTATGGTGGTCTTGGAATACAGAATTCTTAAGACTTTTCAAAAAAATTGATTTTGATTTATGGGAAACAGTAGAAAAAAATCCTGTAAAGTTTTTAAAACTTGTTTCACAAGAAAGATTAGAAATGGCTTCAAAAGATTCAGAATTTTTAAAAGAGTATGATAAAAATGTAGAAAATTTTGAAAATTATATAAATAGTAAAAATACTTGGTTTTCTGAAAAATACCCAAATAATAAAAATGATTTAATAGCATATTTTTCTGCTGAATATGGTTTAGATGAAACTATTCCTATTTATTCAGGAGGTCTTGGAATATTATCTGGCGACCATTTGAAGTCAGCAAGTGATTTAGGAATTCCTTTAGTAGCCGTAGGGTTATTATATAAGAGTGGATATTTTAATCAAAAAATAGATGGAAATGGTATTCAACAATCTGAATATAATGAAATAGAGATAAATAATTTGCCTATTAATCCTGTAAAAAATGAAAATGGACAAGATTTAATAATTTTTGTAAAATTTCCAAGAAGAAGATTATATTTAAAAGTATGGCAAGTTAATGTTGGCAGAGTAAAATTATATTTATTAGATTCAGATATAGATGAAAATAATCCTGAAGATAGAGATGTTACTTTAAAATTATATGGTGGAGACCAAGAAATGAGAATAAGACAAGAAATAGTTCTTGGTATGGCAGGAGTTAGTTTATTAAAAACTTTAGGCTTAAATCCAACTGTTTATCACATGAATGAGGGACATTCTGCATTTTTAACTTTAGAATTAACTAAAGATATAATTGAAGAAAAGCATGTATCATTTGATATTGCTAGAGATATTACAACATCAAAAACAGTATTTACAACTCATACACCAGTTCCAGCGGGAAATGATATTTTCCCAATTGATTTAGTAGAAAGATATTTCAAAGATTTTTGGCCAAAACTTGGATTAGATAGAGAACAATTTTTAAAATTAGGTATGAAACCATGTGAAGAATTAGAACCTGGATTTAATATGGGAATACTTGCACTTAAAATAGCTGGAAAGAAGAATGGTGTAAGTAAGTTACATGGAGCAGTATCTAGAGAATTATTTGGAGAGGTATGGCCTCATATAGCTGCTAATGAATCACCTATAACATATGTAACAAATGGAATTCATACTTGCTCATGGCTGGCTCCAAATTTAAAAGAATTATATAATAAATATTTAATCCCATATTGGCAAGATAATATTCATTTAGAATATACTTGGGAAAAAATAAAGAATATTCCAGATGAAAAACTATGGGAAGCTCATAATTATAGAAAAGAAAAATTATTTGATTTAATAAGAGAAAATACAACTAATAGATTAAGAAGAGCTGGTAGAAGTTATGAAGAAATAAAAGAAATTGTTTCAAAATTAAATCCTAATGCACTAACAATTGGATTTGCAAGAAGATTTGCAACATATAAAAGAGCAACATTAATATTTAAAGATTTAGAAAGAATCACACAAATATTAAATGATGAAAGTAGACCAGTTCAACTTGTTTTTGCTGGAAAAGCGCATCCTGCAGATAAAGAAGGACAAGATTTAATAAAATTAATTCATGAAATATCAATGATGCCACAATTTAAAGGAAAAATATTCTTACTAGAAAATTATAATATTGCTATGTCAAGATACCTAGTAAGTGGTGTTGATGTGTGGCTTAATAACCCAAGAAGACCAATGGAAGCATCTGGTACAAGTGGACAAAAAGCATCTGCAAATGGTGTTATAAACTTTAGTGTGTTAGATGGTTGGTGGGCAGAAGGATATAATCAAAAAAATGGTTGGACAATAGGAACAAATCAAGAGTATGGGTCTTATGAAGAACAGGATAGAGCTGATAGTGAAAGTATTTATTATACTTTAGAAAATAAAATAATACCAACATATTATAACAAAAATGAAAAAACAGGTATGTCAGATAAATGGATGGAATTAATGAAAAATTCTATTATATCAACAATTGGAAAATATAGTACAGCAAGAATGTTGGTTGATTACACAAATAATTTATATATGCCACTTTGCAATTTAACAAACAAATATTATAAGAATTTGGAAGATGTTACACAATATAATGCATGGAAAGAAGAATTATATAAAAATTGGGATGATATAAAATTAACTCAATTAAATAATTT
Organism: uncultured Clostridia bacterium; assembly: GCA_934133175.1. Taxonomy (GTDB): domain Bacteria; phylum Bacillota; class Clostridia; order TANB77; family CAG-508; genus CAG-269. The sequence continues at coordinate 10,793 of CAKPAX010000022.1, forward strand.
AGATAATATTTCAATAGATGCTGGAAATAACATAGAAGTTAAATGTGAAGCTTTATTGCCAAATGTTGATGTTAATAATGTAAGGGTAGAAGTATATTATGGTAAAATATCATCAAATGGTATTGTTGAAGATGTAAGCATAATACCAATGAAATTAGAAAAAAGTGATGAAGAAAATAGAAAATATTATTATACAGCAAAAATAGAATTAACAACAGGTGGAAATTATGGATATACATTTAGAATAATGCCACAACACGAAATGCTTTTAGATAGCGAAAACTTAGATTTAGTAAAATGGATTACTAAATAAAAAGTAAAAAAACTTGACTGAATTTTTCAGTCAAGTTTTTTAAATAGTTATTATTTTTTGTGTATAATCTAAATTGTTCCAAGAATCATTTTCAAACCCTAATGTATAAGTATTTGTTGCATTAATGTCTTTTTGAAGCATCAATTGTAAATTTTTATTAGTGTTTTTATCAGTAAATTTTTTTACAGAAGTAATTAAATTCAATCTTTTATTTTGAGAAAGTTGTGAAACAATATATTTTCCTTTTTCATTAAATCCAAGTATTCTTATGTAAGGCATAGACCTTTTTGAAATCTGAATATCTTTTTTTGTAATATTTAATAAAGCATATAAGAGAATTCTTTGTAGTCTTGTTTTGGTATATCTCTTTGAATTTACTATATTAATAAGTTCGTAAATTGTATTACAAGAATCAGCTGCTTTTTTTATAGAATATTCTAGTCCTTCTGAAACATCTGGTAAATTTAAAAGTTCTTCAGTAGACATATTTCTAAGTTTATATAATACTATTTTATCAAAGTTAGATATATCTCTAACGATATGACCTTTTTGAATATTTTCTTTTAGTATACTATAAGATGATATTGGTAGAATTCTATTTAAATCATTATACTCATGGTTTAATACTAAATTTCTTATTGCAGTTGCACTAGCTATATTTCCAGAAAAATTAATGTCATTATATCCAGTTTTTATTCTTTGGATAGATATTGGAATAATATTACTTTTATATTTTTTTATGGCTTTTAAATATTCTATACCTAAAATATTATTTGGAGATGAAAGGATTGGGGCAAATCTTCTTATATCATTTAAATATAGCATTAATGCATTTTCACGAGCTTTAGGATAGGACATTCCTTTTGATAATTCATGAGAAAGTAGTGCTTTATATTCTTTAGGTTCATTATATAATATATCTGCAAATTTATTTAATGTATTAATATCTGAAGTTTCTGTTCCAAAGGAAATAGCATCTACAATTTGTAAAGAATCTAATATTTTTATAGCACCTTCTGCAAAATTTTCTGCACTAGAAATAGAATATAATAAAGGTAGCTCAATTACTAAATCAATTCCATTAAGTAATGCCATTTCTGTTTTTGACCATTTATCAATTAAAGAAGCATTACCTCGTTGAGTAAAATTCCCGCCTATTACAGCTATTGTATATTCTGCGTTAGTAATTTTTTTTGATTTTATAAGATGATATAAATGACCATTATGAAATGGATTATATTCTGATATTATTCCCAAAACTTTGCCCATAATTATCTCCTTTTATTATTGTATTACAGATTAAATATGATATAATAATAGCATAAAAAAGAGAAAAAAACAATAAAAAAGGAGAGATTATGGAAAAGGTTGTAATATATACAGATGGCGCATGTTCAGGCAATCCTGGTCCTGGTGGATGGGGAAGTTTATTAATGTATAATGATGTGAAAAAAGAAATATCAGGAGGATGCAAAGAAACTACTAATAATATTATGGAGTTAACAGCTGTAATAGAAGGATTAAAAATGTTAAAATATCCATGTGAAGTGGATTTATATAGTGATAGTAATTTTGTAGTAAATGCATTTAAACAAGGTTGGATTTATAATTGGATGAAGAATAATTGGAAAACAGCTAGTAAAGAACCTGTAAAAAATAAAGAAATCTGGCAAGAATTATATGAACTTACCAAAATACACAAAGTTAACTTTATAAAAGTTAAAGGGCATAGTGATAATGAATTTAATAATAGATGTGACGAGATGGCACGAAATGCGATAAAAAGTCTGTAAATATTACATTTTTGTTACAAATACAAAAAAATATTGAAATATATTGTAAGTTTCTATATAATAAAATTGTAGTAGAAAATACATAGGAGGAAAAAATGGAAACGTTTGCAGATTATATCTTAAACGAAGAAAAGTTAATATCTAAAATGGAAATAGTTTATTATCTGTCTAAAAGAACAAAAATTTATTTTGATAAATCTGTAGTAATTAAGACGGAATTAGCAAAGCTATTTATAGATTATATGAAATTAGATGTTGATAGAAACTTAGTTTTAACTGCATGCCTTTTATGTAATTGTAAAAAGGTTAATGATCCCCAAAAAATAGGAAAATTACATACATATGCTTTGGATGGAGCAAGATATTTAAAAGAATTGGGATTTAATAGTAGATTTTGTAAAATTTGTGAAGAAGTAAATAGATATAGTGAAAGTAACCCAAGAGAAAAAGAAAGTGATATATTAGAGTTAGTAGATAACTTTGGGGGAATGATTTTACCTAGACCAGAGAGAATAGGTTTTGAATCAGAAGAAGCTCTTGTGTTAATGGAATATAGAAATTTAAAAGAAAAGTATAATAGATATTTAGAAATATTTAAAGAGTTTGTACAAAAAAGTGAAGAATTAAAAATAGAAGGTACTAGAAATTTATCACCTATAAGATTACTAGTTAAAGCTTGTAACGAATCTAAAAACGTAAAAGAATTAATGAATAAAATTTGTTATGAATACTCAGAAAAAATAGATAAAACAATTAATAGACAAAATAAAGAATTAGCTAAAAATATGTTTAATTCAGAAGAAAATTTAAAAAATCCTAATAGACCATTATTTGCAGAAGAAACTACTAAGAAAATATTAGAAAGATTAAATAATATTGGTTTATCAGAAACAAATGAATAATTATTAAGTTTTACAACAGATAAAAAGTAGCAAGTTATATTGCTACTTTTTATCTTATATGAAAGTGAGGAAATAAAATGTATGAAATATTTGCAGATTTGCATGTACATATAGGAAGAAGTGAAAGCGGAAAACCAATAAAAATAACAGCAGCAAGGAGTCTTAATTTTGCTAATATAGCAAAAGAATGTGCAGAAAGAAAAGGAATAAATGTAGTAGGAATTATAGATTGTGCATCACCATATGTAATAGAGGATATTGAAAGATTTCTTGAAACAGGAGATGCTTACGAACTTGAAGATGGAGGAATTATATACAAAGATAAAGTTTGTATAATATTAGGAAGTGAAGTAGAAACATCAGAAAAAGGCAGAAATGGGAAATGTGGTGCTGCACATAATCTTTGTTATTTTCCTCATTTAAAAGATATAAAACAATTTTCAAATGAAATGAGTAAACACATAAAAAATATTACCTTAAGTACACAAAGATCAGATATATCTGGATATGAATTAATTGACATAGTAGAAAAATATAATGGCATTTTAGTTCCAGCTCATATTTTTACACCTTTTAAAAGTTATTATGGAAATTGTACAGATAGATTAGAATATGTATTTAAAGAAAAATATAATAAAATATTTGCAGTAGAGTTAGGTTTAAGTTCGGATACTTTTTTAGCAGATACAATATCAGAATTAGAAAATAAGACTTTTTTAACAAATTCGGATGCACATTCACTTCCTAAAATAGCTAGAGAATATAATAAGATGCAAGTTGAGGATATTAGTTTTAAGGAAATTGTAAAAGCATTAAAAAACGAAGATGGAAGAAAAGTATTAGTAAATTATGGATTAGATCCAAAACTTGGAAAATATCATAGAACATTTTGTGATGACTGTAATAAAGTAATCGAAACAAAAGAACCTGTGGAAACATGTCCACATTGTGGAAGCAAAAAAGTTACTTTTGGAGTTTTTGATAGAATTGAATTAATTAAAGATAAAAATGAAACAAAGAGTCCAAAAAACAGACCACCTTATATATATCAAATACCTCTTAACTTTATGCCAGGAGTAGGAGGAAAAACAATAGAAAAATTATTAAATAATTTTGAAACAGAAATGAATATTTTACATAAATTATCAAAAGATGATTTAGAAGGCGTAGTTGGAAAAAAAATAGCTAATATTATTATAAATTCACGAGAAGGAAATATAAAAGTACAATCTGGTGGAGGCGGAAACTACGGAAGAGTAAACCTAAAATAAATATTTTTGTTCTAAATTATAATTTTATAGAATACACATTATGTAGTATAAGAAATACATTATAAATTCAAAGGAGATTTTATGATTATAAAAAGAAAAGTACACATAATGGATGTTTTAAAAACACATATAACTAATAATTTAAAAGAGTATATAATAGTTTTACTAATATTTCTAATTGGAATTTTTTTAGGTGTAATGTTTATAAATAATGCAAAAGAATCTCAAAGAAATGAAATACAAAATTATATAAATACATATGTTGAAAATAGTAAGAATAATGAAATAGAAAGTACAAATGGACTAATTCTAAATATAAAAGAAAATGTTATATTAGCATGTTTATTATGGTTTGCAGGAACTACAATAATATGTATGCCAATAGTTCTAGGAATAATAATGTTTAGAGGTTTCTGTTTGGGATATACGATAGCGGCAACTATTAGCACAATTGGTTTTGGAAAGGGAATTTTGTTTATACTTACCTCTTTATTGTTACAAAACATATTATTTATACCGGCAATATTGATTTTAGGAGTAAGTGGAATAAAGTTATACAAATCAATAATGAAAGACAAAAGAAAAGAAAATATAAAAATAGAAATTTTAAGACATACAGCAATATCTGGAATAGCATTAATTGTATTAATAGCATCAGCAATAGTGGAAGTACAGATATCATACAACTTTACAAATTCAATAGTAAAATATTTGTAAAAATTTGAAAAAGCTATTTACTTTTTTGGCAATTTTTGATATAACTAGTTATGTAAATAGAATAAACAATTAATGGGGGAAAATCATGGAGAAGCAATTAAATTTATTTTTCGACTTTCTTGAAAATGATAAAAAGTTATCTGATAACACATTACAATCATACAAGAGAGATTTAAAACAATACGAAGGATATATTAAAGAAAATAAGAAGAATTATAGCAAAGTTACAAGTGATGATATGCATGAATATATAGAACATTTACAAAGTATTGGTAAAAAACCTTCAACAATATCAAGATGTTTAGCATCTATAAGATCTTTTTATCAATATGAATTAAAAAATAAAAAAGTGAAAAAGGACCCAACAGAAGGAATACAATCACCAAAAATAGAAAAAAGAGTACCTAGTATATTAAGTTCTCAAGAAGTAGAGTTACTACTAGAACAACCCAAAAATGTTGATTTAAAAGGAATAAGAGATAAAGCAATGTTGGAATTTGCTTATGCTACAGGAATGAGAGTTACAGAAATAATTTCTTTAGATATAGATGATGTTAATTTAGAAGAAGGATATGTAGTTTGCAAAACAGAAAATAAACAAAGAACAATTCCTTTAGGAACATTATCATTAAAAGCTTTAAAAGAATATGTTGAAAGTGCAAGAAATATTTTAATAAAGAATGAAGATGAAAAAGCTTTATTTGTTAATATAAATGGAAGTAGATTAACAAGACAAGGATTTTGGAAAATTATAAAATATTATAAAGAACAAGCTCATATAGATAAAGATATAACACCACATGTTTTAAGACATTCATTTGCAACACATTTGCTTCAAAATGGTGCTGATTTAAAAGCGATACAAACAATGCTTGGACATTCAGATATTTCTTCCACACAAATATATATGCAATTTCAAGATGAAGGTATAAAAAATATATATAGAAAAGCTCATCCAAGAGCATAAATAGGAGATTCGAAAAGTAATGAGTAAATAAGACAGAAATACTCATTACTTTTTTATATTATAGGAAAGTTCTCCGAACTTCCTATAATATAAATATATTGCACAAAAATTTGCTTTGCAAATTTCACGCAAGAACAAAGACGCGAACTTCAAAATGTTTTAATAAGTACAAAAGTTATTAATGTTCGCTTTTGTTCTTATATATAATTTTAATTAGTGTAAAAAATGAACCAAATAATAAAATAAAACGTCTAATATACAAAGGAGGAAAAAATGGCCATAAAACTCAATAAAAATAAAGAATTTACTGAATTAATAAAACAAAACAATTTAAAGTTTTACAAAACAGCAAAAGCAATATTAAAAAACGATGATGATGCTTATGACGCAATTCAAAATGCCCTAATAAGTATGTATGAAAATATACATAATTTAAAAGATGAAAAATATTTTACTACATGGGGAATTAGAATTGTAGTAAATAAATGTTATGATTTAATAAGAAAAAACAATAAAGTTGTGTCAATTTCATTAGATAATGAACAAAATAAAAACGAGATAGAAACAAATGATGAATATAATTTAGATTTATACGGTTTAGAAAAAATATTACATGACCTAGATGAACAAACTAGATTGTTAATAACATTATACTATTATGATGATTTATCAATAAATGAAATATCTACAATAATGAATATTCCTAAGGGAACGGTTAAATCTAGGCTTTCAAGAGCAAGAAATATATTAAAAGAAAAATTAGAAAGAGAGGGGATTTAATTATGAACGAAAAAGAATTAGATAAAATGCTAAAACAAGAAATTCAAAAAGATAAACAAATTCCAGAAAAAATAAATCAACTCTTTTATAATTTTGAAATGGGGGAAGTTATGAAAAAAGAAGAAAATAAAAAAAGTAAAAATAATTTAGTAAAATTTATTAGTATAGCTGCATGTTTGCTTGTAGTTTTAGTTGTAGGTGAAAGTACATATGCACATGTAAATGGAAAAGAAAACTGGTTATCACCATTATTGAAAAATTTAGGAATAAATAGTAAATATGAAGAACATGCAACAAATATAAATGAAGAAGTAAAAAATAATAATGTAAATGTTAAGATGTTAGATGCAGCAATAGATGATAGTATATTAATTGTTGGCTATCAAATTAATATAGAAAACATTAATATGGACAATTGGATTGAAATACAAGGTGAATATAAAATTAATGATATAAATATTTCACCAATAAATAAGACAATAGATAAAGAGGAAGATAATTCTTTTATAATTTATCAAATTTTTGATATGAATGAAATAGATTTGAAAAATTTAAAAGAAGCAAAATTTGAGTCAAAAATGTCAGGAATTATAGAATATGCAGAATATGAAGATATTAATAGCGCAGATAAAGAATATATAAAGACTTATGATGGTAATTGGACTTTTAATAAAACATTACCAATAAATAATGTAGAAGAAAATAAAGAATATGAGTTTAAAGAAAATAATACATTTAAAACTAATAATATAGAAGTTACAGTGGATGGATATATAAAGAGTTCATATACAAACATATTAAAAATTTCAACAAATAAATCAAATTATAAAGGTGATGAATTTGAATATTATTATAGAATCTTAAATTCTAATAATAAAGAGTTGGCAATAGGAAGAGAAATAAGGGAATATGATTATAGAGAATACGTGGATAGATTGGTAATTAGTAGTATACCTAAAGATAATAAAATTACTATAGAAATGTATATGAAAAAAAATGATAGTGAGTTTCAAAAAGTAGGTAGTGCAACTGTTGATTGTTCAAAAGCAAAAGAAAAGGTTAAATTACCAGATAGTTATATAAAATATGATGGAGAAAAATACTCATTTTATTATAATAAAAATTGGAAAAAACCAAGCATAATAACAAGTGAAAAAGCTGGACCATATAGTAAATATTTAGGAGCTTTAGAAGTAGAAATACCATCTACAACAAATTCTAAGGAAACTTCTTCTATATCGATTTTAAAAACAAGTAAAAAATATAATTCGTTAGATAAATATGTTAAAAATATGAAAAAGGAATATGCTGAAGAAGATAGTGGAATAAGTGAATTTAAAAGTGAGAATAACTGCAAAATAGGAAGCCTAGAAGGAAAAAAATTGGTATATGAAGCATCAGATGGGGAAACGGTATATGTAACATATGTCTATGTTGTAGAAAAAGATGGAAATATATATGAAATAGATTTTGATGGATCAGAAAAAGAAGGTAATAATTTAAAAGAAGAGATAGAATTATTTATACAAAGCTTTGAGGTAAAATAATATAAAAATAAAATCAAGAATTTTATACAGTATTTTGTTAAAATCCTTGATTTTATTTTTTATAATTACTTATGTAATACATTAATAATTTCAGAAATATATAAACTATGATAATCCTTGTTTTTATACCAAATGTTATCAATATCTTTTTCTATAAAAGAAGTATATTTTAAATCTTGTCTATATAATTTTTTGCAGATAAATATAAGATTTGATTCTTCAAAAATTGGAACATTATTAAAATTTGTAACAGTTAGATTTGATTTTTCTATTTTGTTTTCATTTTTTCCAGAAACAGAACCTAAATAAGATAATGTTTTTTTATAATTTTCATCAAAGAAACAAATAGAAAAATTATCAGAATTATCTATAAATTCTTTTGTATATCTTTGTGGACGAATAACAGTAAAAGCAACATTTTTTCCCCACATAAAACCAAGACCACCCCAGGAAGCAGTCATAGTATTTATTTTATCGTTATATTTAGCAGTAAGTAACATCCAATCTTTTCCTATTTTATTAAATGGATTCAAAGTTAAATTATCAATATTAAATTCATTAAAGTTATTCATAAATACCTCCTATTTAAATATATGTATATATGTAAAAATAATTACTTATATTACTAGACATATAAACAAAATCAAGATATAATATGTGAGTAAGAAAGGATGTGTAACCAATGGAAAAAGTCTTATTTATATCAAGTACAGGTGGACATCTAAATGAATTAATGCAATTAAAGCCATTATTCAATAAGTATGATTATCACATAATAACTGAAAAAGACAAATCAACAATAGATTTAAAGAAAGAATATAAAGATAGAATATCATATTTACCATATGGAACAAGAAGTAAATTGTTTAGATATATATTTTCATTTACATATTCATGTTTCAAAACAATTTTTTTGTATTTTAAAATACGACCAAAATGTATAGTAACAACAGGTACGCATACAGCTGGACCAATGTGTTATTTAGGAAAATTATTTGGAAGTAAAATTATATATATAGAAACATTTGCCAATTCATCTACAAGAACAGTTACAGGAAGATTAGTGTATCCAATTGCAGATTTGTTTATAGTTCAATGGGAAGAAATGTTAAAATTATATCCAAAAGCGGTATTAGGAGGACCAATTTATTAATGATATTAGTATTATTAGGAACACAAAATAATAGTTTTCATAGATTGTTAGAAGAAATAGAAAAAGATATAAAAAATGGATTGATAAAAGAAAAAGTACTTGTACAAGCAGGATGTACAAAATTTAAATCTAAAGATATGGAAATATTTGATTTTGTTTCAAGAGAAGAAATAGAAAAATTAATAGAAGAATCTAGTTATGTTATATGTCATGGTGGAGTGGGATCAATATTAAGTTCATTACAAAAAAACAAAAAGGTAATTGCTGTACCAAGAATGGAAATGTATAATGAACATGTTAATAATCACCAAATAGAAATTGTTCAAAAATTTAATGAGCAAGGACATATAATTGGGATTACAGGAGTAGAAGAACTTTCAAAAGCAATAGAAAAAGTTAAGGATTTCAAACCAGTACCATATAAAAGTAATTCAGACAAATTAATAAATATTGTAGAAAAATTTATTGATGATATTAAATAAAAGGAAGTATATAATGGAAGAAAATAAAATAATAAATCCAGAATTAGAGGATGGTCAAGAGGAAAGATTAGAAAATTCATTAAGACCAAAAACATTAGATGAATATATAGGACAATCAAAAGTAAAAGAAAATATGAAAATATATATAGAAGCCGCCAAAAAAAGAGGAGAACCATTAGATCATTGTTTGTTTTATGGACCTCCAGGTTTAGGAAAAACAACTTTATCAAATATAATTTCGAATGAAATGCATTCAAATATAAAAATAACATCAGGTCCTGCAATAGAAAAGCCTGGAGATTTAGCAGCAATACTTACAAATTTATCAGAATTTGATGTTTTATTTATAGATGAAATTCACAGATTAAGTAAAAGTGTAGAAGAAATTTTATATCCAGCATTAGAAGATTTTACGTTAGATATAATGATTGGAAAAGGACCAAGTGCAAGGTCAATAAGATTAGATTTACCTAGATTTACATTAATTGGAGCAACAACAAAAGCTGGTGCATTAGCAACACCTTTACGTGATAGATTTGGAATAGTACATAGATTAGAATTGTATTCACCTGAAGAATTAGCAACAATTGTAAAAAGGTCTGCTAAAATTTTGGGATTAGAAATTGAAGAAGAAGCGGCAATAGAAATTGCAAGAAGATCAAGAGGAACACCTAGAATTGCCAATAGATTATTAAAAAGAGTAAGAGATTATGCATCTGTTTTAGGGGATGGAAAAATAACATTAAAAGTTACAAAACATGCATTAAACAAATTAGAAATAGATGAACTAGGATTAGATGAAACAGATAGAAAATTATTAGATATTATGATAACACAATACTCAGGAAGACCAGTAGGAATAGAAGCATTAGCAGTGTCATTAGGAGAAGAATTAGATACAATAGAAGATGTATATGAACCATATTTAATTCAAATAGGTTTTATAGCAAGAACACCAAGAGGAAGAATTCCTTTAAAATCTGCTTATGATCATTTAGGATATGAGTATTTAGAAAATTAGGAGGAATAGATGAAATTATTAATGCACACTTGTTGTGCTCCTTGTAGTGTATATTGTATTGATTCCTTAAGAGAAGAAGGAATTGAGCCAACATTATATTGGTTTAACCCTAATATACATCCATATATGGAATATAAAGCAAGAAGAGATTGCTTAAAGGAGTATTCACAAAGAATAAATGTAGAAGCAATATTTGAAGAAAATTATGGATTAGATGATTTTTGCAAAAATGTTGTAGGAAATTTAAATACTAGATGTACAGATTATTGTTATCCTGTAAGATTAAGAAAAACTTTTGAATATGCTAAAGAGCATGGATATGATACGGTAACGACAACACTTTTATATAGTATTTATCAAAATCATAATTTTATAAAAGAATATATGGAAAAATTAAGTGCGGAATATAATATTGACTTTTTATATAGAGATTTTAGAGAAGGTTTTTGGGAAGGGCATCAAAAAGCTCATGATTTAGGATTATATATGCAAAAGTATTGCGGTTGTGTTTTTTCAGAAGAAGATAGATATAGTAAACAAATTAAGAGAGATAAAGAAGGCAAAAGATAAGTAATAATTTAGGAGGAAAATATGGAACATATTCATTCAATTATATTGGTAAAAAAAGAAAATAAGTATTTGAATTATTATGATGATAGGTGGGATATGTATTTGTTTCCAAATATGAAAGGGAACGATTTGACACAAATTAAAGAAAAATATAAAACAAATAAAGTTAAATTTTTATTTGATAAAATACATGAAAAATATTCATTATCTCATAATGAAAAACGAGTATACCATCATTATTTTTACGAAGTTGATGGAACTAATATTGATGGAGAATATTTCTCTTTGGATGAGTTGTTGAAAGATCCTAAAATAAGAGAAAATAACAAAGATATTATTGATTTAATTAAAGAGTATTATAAATAATTTTTGTAAATATTGTTTTATAGGAGGAATTAAGTATGGATTATAAAATAATTGGTCAAACAGTACCAGTAGTTGAAATGAGATTAAATAATGGAGAAACAGTATATACACAATCAGGTGGGATGACATATCAAACAGAAGGAATAGAAATGTCAACAAATGCTCGTGGTGGAATTATGAAAAGTTTAGGAAGAATGTTTACAGGCGAGTCAATATTTATGGCAAATTATACTGCAAGAAAAGATGGAGCAGTTATCGCATTTGCATCGACAGTTCCAGGAGGAATAATAGACTTAGATTTAAATACAATACCATCAGGTATGATGCTTCAAAAAGGAGCATTTTTATGTGCAGAGTCTAATGTGGAAACAAGTGTTGCTTTTACAAAAAAATTTTCAGCAGGTTTATTTGGAGGAGAGGGATTTATATTACAAAAGGCTACAGGAAATGGAAAAATATTTCTAGAAGTTGATGGTGATATAATTGAAAAAGAATTGGCATCTGGAGAAATATTAAAGGTTAATACAGGTAATGTTGTGGCTTTTGAAACAACAGTATCATATGAAATAGAGACTATAAAAGGATTAGGTAATATCTTATTAGGAGGAGAAGGTTTGTTTTTAACAAAACTTGTTGGTCCTGGAAGGGTAATACTACAATCTCAGAATTTTAGAGATTTTGCAGGAAGAATAATACCATATATGCCAAAGGCAAATTACAATAATTAGACTATAGCTATTGTCTATAGGAGGGGAAAGTTTTTATGAGAAAGTTTAGAAAGATAAATAAAGGATTTATACTTACAGTAATTGTAGTTGGCATATTAGTAATATATTTAGTTCAATTAGAAATTCAAAGAAATAAAGAAAAACCAGAAATACAAAAAATGTGTGAAAGCTACATAGATTATGTGAATAAATATAATAATAGTACAAATTCAAATACTAATTATGATGATTTAGAAAAAACTATAAAATCAGAACTTAATGATTATATTATAAATAATGAATATGCTAAAACTAGTGAAGCTCAAAGCATTGTTTCATATTCTGAATTATGTTCAGATAATAAAGTTCAAATTAAATCAAGAAATGTAAATAAAGTAAAAAAATATGTTTTTGATGGGAATCAAGTAGCTGTTACATTAAAGACTACTTTAGAAATAGAAAAAACTAATACTGATGGATCAATAGATAAAACTTCTAATGATTTTGAAGACATAATAACTTTAATGAAAGAAAATGGTAAATGGAAAATTTGCAATTCGGAATTGACTTATCCAAATGAAATTTCATCAAGTGTGGATTATATTCAAGAAGATTTTATATATTAATTAGGAGGATAAAATGAAAGATTCAGTATTAGAAATAAAAAATGTTAGTAAATATTTTGGAAGAAAAAAAGTATTAGATAATATTTCTTTAGATGTCAAATCTGGTGAAATTTATGGATTTTTAGGCCCAAATGGTGCTGGTAAAACAACAACTATAAAAATGATTTTAGGACTTTTATATATAGATGAAGGTGAAATAAAAATAAATGGTTATAGTGTAAAAAAAGAATTTGAAAAAGCTATGACTTATATAGGAGGAATTGTTGAAAATCCTGATTTATATGGATATATGTCTGGATTAGATAACTTGAAATTATATGCTAGAATTAGAAATGTAGATAAAAATAGGATTGACGAAGTTGTAAAATTAGTAAATTTAGAAAAAAGAATAAATGAAAAGGTGTCTAAATACTCTTTAGGAATGAAACAAAGATTAGGATTAGCTTTAACTCTTTTACATTCTCCAAGAGTATTGATATTAGATGAGCCAACAAATGGACTAGATCCTGCTGGTATTAAAGACTTAAGAAATATACTAAAAAATATTGCTATAAATGATAATGTTGCTGTATTTATATCTTCACATTTATTAAGTGAAATGGAACTTATGTGTGATAAAGTAGCGGTTATAGAAAATGGAAAACTAATAAAAGTAGAAAATTTAAAAAAAGATGAAAATGAAGTTACTACTTATATAGCAGATTATGTATTAGAAACAGCAGATATAGAAGAAACAATGCAAATACTACAAAAAGAATCAATTGAATTAAAAAGACAAAAAGAAGACAATAAAGTATTATTGTTAAAAATAGATAAAGAGAAAGTTCCATTTATAATCAAAACATTAGTTGATAATAATGTAAAAATATATCAAATAGCAGAAAAATCACAATCATTGGAAGATGTGTTTTTTGGCGTAACAGAAGGAGGAAATAATAATGAGTAAAGTTTTTTTGCTATTTATTAATGAGAATATAAAAGCTCTAAAAAGAAAATCAACAATAATTATTTTAATACTTTCAATTTTATCAATATTTGGTGCAGTTGGAATTACAAAGTTATTTGAATTTACTCAGAATTATGAAAGTGACAATTATTCGTATGATTGGAAAGAGGAATTAAATCAAAGAATAAATAATGTGGAAAATGAAATTAAGATGAATTCTTCATATTCTGAAACGTCAATTGCAAATATGAAAGCAGAAATTGATGGTATGAAATTTGCAATAGAAAATGATATAGATTATTTAAATAAAACAAATTATTGGAAATCTTCTGTTGTTGAAAAAATAATACAATTAAAAACAGATATGTATTTAAATAATGAGGAAACATCTGAAGAGGTAAATAAGTTAACTGATATTGTTAAACAAAATGATTTTAATAAATACAATGATGAGCAACTAAAAGAATTAAAAGAAAAATTTGATGCTAAAGAAATAACAGAAGAAGAATATAATAATGAGAAGGAAATAATTGAAATAACTAAAAAATATGATATTGGAAAGAATTTAGATGAACAGGATTGGAAACAAGAAATCTTACAAGATTTATTAAGAATAAAAAGAGCTAAAGTAACAAAAATTGATCAATCAACTGGAAAAATGCTAGATTATAAAGGAATTCAAGAATTAGAAGAGAGTGAAAAAATTGATTTGTATAGATTAGAAAAAAATATACCTGTATCTATTAGTAGCAATACATCAGAAGTCAGTGACTATAGAAGCTTTTACAACAATATTTCTGGACAATTTGCAACATTTTTTGTTGCCTTATTAGTAATAATACTTGCAGGTAGTTCTATATCAGGAGAAATTTCGAAAGGAACAATTAAATTTTTAATAATGACTCCAAATAAAAGATGGAAGATACTACTTTCTAAAATATTAAGTATTATTTGTATAATGCTTGTTTCAACAATCTTATTATCATTAATCAGTTACTTAATTGGAGGAATATTCTTTAAAGGAAATTCTAATCCATATTTATATGTTTCTAATGGAGAAGTAAAAGTATTAGAGGCTATTCCATATCAAATATTAAGTTATTTGAGTTATGATATTGATATAGTTGTATATGCAATATTTGCAATAATGTTATCTGTGTTATCTAGAAATTCTGCATTTGCAATAGGGATAAGCATTGCTATGTATGCGGGAACAGGTACAATAATGTCAATTATAAATATGTTAGTAAAGGCTGATTGGATTAAATTTATACCATTTAATAATATGGGATTAACTGATAAAATATTTAAAAATACTATGATGTATTCAGATATACAAATGACAAGTGAGTTTTTAAATAATGTAAGTGTAACATTTTCACTTTGTGTGTTAGGTGTATGCTGTATATTAATGTTAGTTACTATGTTTGATAGCTTTAATAAAAGAGATATTACATAATATTAAATTAATAAATGTTTATATTTTGAAAGGGGATAGAAAAATGAAAATAAAAAAAGTATTATTAGTTTTATTATTATCAATAATTATAGGAGTGTTTAATGTGCCAATAAAATCTATGGCAAGTTATAATCCTAATGTACCAGAATATTGTAGTGGAAATATTAAATATAAAATAAATGAAAAAACAAATGAGGCAATTATAACTGGAACTAAAAATAAAAATGTAAAGAAAATAGTTATTCCAAGTAAAATAAAAGGATATAAAGTAACAGAAATATGATATTATGCATTTGGTGATGATTACAAAAATCTTACTGATGTAACAATACCAAATACAGTTAAAAAGATAAATGGAGAAGCATTTTTTAATTGCAAAAAAATAAAAAATATAAAAATACCAAATAGTGTGCAATTAATAGGATATTATGCATTTTTCGGATGTAGTGGATTAGAAAAGATAGAGATACCAAACAGTGTAACAACTATAGAGAATATGGCATTTGAATCTTGTTCTAATTTAAAAAGTGTAAAATTATCAGAAAATTTAAAAGCAATAGATGGATATGCATTTTATGGATGCAAAAAATTAACAAGTGTAGAAGTTCCAAAAAAGGTTAAAGTAATAGGAGATGGAGCTTTTGGAGAGTGTAAAAAATTAAAACAAGTTAAAATACCAAGTTCAGTAAAAGAAATAGGTGTTGATGTATTTTATAAATGTAATAATAATTTATTATTGATTGTTCAAAATAAATCATATGCAAAGAAATATGCTAAAGATAATAAAATAAATTATGAATCTAATATAACCAAAAATTTAAAAATTAGCTGGGTAAAACCAGGGAAAAAACAAGCAAAAATAAAATGGAATAAAATTTCTGGAGTTACTGGATATGAAATATATATGTCTACTAGTAAAAATGGGAAATATAGCAAAATTAAAACAATAAAAAATGCTAAAACTGTAACATATACAAAAACAAACTTAAAAAAGAACAAAAAATATTATTTTAAAGTAAGAGCGTATAAAGTAATAAATGGACAAAAAATTTATGGGGATTTTAGTAAAGTTCAAAATGTAATTACAAAATAAAGAAAGCTAAAGGTATAACATTAAGAGAATTAGTTCTTAAGTTTATATTTGAAGCGCCTGAAACATTATGGGCGGATGGCGAAGATAAAAATACATATATTAGAAACTATAAACTTATTAAAGATAATAAACAGTTAAATGAGATTTCTAAAAAATGTCGACCGATGGTTTTAATGGTATTAGAATGTTTTACAAATATGAAAGTTCTTACGAAAGAATCAAAAAATTAGGTAAAGATTGTGAATTAAAAAGTTTCATTAAGAAATACTCAATCGAATCAGTTAATTTATTTGAAATGTGGTATGGCTTTCAAGCTGTTGGAACATATTACATTTATGTACCTAAAAACTAAATAGTATTTCCGACAATACAGAGAGAATTCTCTGTATTGTTTTGTTTTATATTATAGGAAAGTTCTCCGAACTTCCTATAATATAAATATATTGCACAGAAATTTGCTTTGCAAATTTCAC